>JAKQJD010000085.1 GCA_029561355.1 Bacteroidota bacterium
CTGCCGGCTACCGGTCAACCCCTGATCATTCCAGTATTGCAGGCATTGTTCCGCCCACCAGAATGGCGAATGCGGGCCGGCGTTGGCCGGCGCCCAGGGGCCTGTGAGGTCGTATACCATGAGGTTCACCCAGTCGAAGGCCGCCAGTGCTTCCTGCGTGATTTCCGGGTAGCGGTAAGAACCGGGTAATGCGGCCGTCATCGGAAAACCGGCCAGTTGCAGGCTGTCTTTCAGGGCCAGCACGAAAGGACTGTACTGGTCATTGACGTATTGCCATTCGAGGTCGATATCAACGCCATCCAGGTCGTGATCGATCAAATACTGTACAATTTTACCAATGTAAGTGCCGCGCTGACCTGGTTGCATCCAGAAATTCCACGCATTTTCCCAGTCGGGCTGAAGGTAGCCGCCTGCCAGCGACACAAAAACCTGTACACCGTGTGCATGTGCTGCGGCTATAACCGGGTCAGGATCGGCGCCGTCGACGTGCAGGTCGCCGTTGATGTCTGGGTTGGCAAAAGCGAGGTTGACGTGTGTGAGCCGGTCCCAGGATACTTCGCAGGCGCCTGTATTCCACATGGCCAGGTAGCCGACTACTTTAAATTCCTGGGTAAATACGGTCGATGCCGTCAGCAGGAAAAGGGACAGCAGAGTGGTTGTTTTCATAAAACGGGTTGAAAAAAGTACTATTAAGAGTCTATCCGAAAACCTCATTGGGCCTGAAAAGCCCATCTTTGAAAATCATACTTCGTTAAATTTTCAGCCCGTAGGTTCCGGCTACGAACCGAAAATTTGCCTTGTCTGATTTCAAAATCCGGCCTTTTCAGCCTCCAATGAGGTTTTCGGATAGGCTCTAAAGATAGAAATCCTTTTAAATATTTATTGATTATCCGGTTTCAGGAACCTTTCAAATCATCGGATGACTCAGAGTCATCCGATGATTTGAAAGGTTCCTGAAACCGGATAATCAATAAATATTAACAGATGTGCTTGTTTTTCAAAATTATTTCTAACCTTGTGATACAAATTCGAATTGTAATTAGGGGTTTTAACATATTAACCGAATAACTTAAAGCATTTCAAAATGGAACCTGCAACGCAAGCAAATCAGGAATACGTTCCTGCAGAATCCGGTTTGTCAAAAGAACAACACGGTGTCATCTTTCAGCGCGGCCTGAAATGGCTGGCGATCGGAGTCTTTTTGATGGCTATCAGTTTTGCCATCAACTTTTTACTTTTCCAGTCGGATCAATCTTTCCATGTACCCATGTACGTGATGACGTCCGCCGGTTTGATCTGCATTGTTAAAAGCATGGCCGACATACTCGGATTCTGATCGCCGCCCCGCTTGCTTGCATAGAACAATAAAAAAAATGCGGTAGATGAGTATTGCTCATTTACCGCATTTTTTTGCCGGTTTTTTTGAGGATTTGACTGTCAACGAATCATTATCCTCAACTCCTCAACTCTATTGTTTCCCGGGAAGCACTTTTTCCTCGCGTTCGATGGTAATGCTGGTAGGGCCGGAAATGATCTTGAATTCCGTACGGCGGTTCAACTGGTGTTGTTCTTCCGTGCATTCCACGCCGTTGGTACAGCCGTTCTGCGGTTGTTTTTCGCCATAACCCTTGGCCACGATACGGTCGGCGGCAATACCTTTTGCAACGATCCAGGTTTTGGCGCTTTCCGCACGTTTTTGCGAAAGTGATTCGTTGTAGGAATCCTGACCGCGGGAGTCGGTGTGAGAAGACAACTCGATCTTCATATCCGGGTATTTTTTCAGCAGATCCGTCAGGTATTGCAGATCGGGCTCGGCATCCGGGCGGATATCCCATTTGTCGTAGTCGTAGAGGATATTGTCGAGGCGGATCGGCTCGTTCGTTTTAACGATACGCGTTTCCGGCTCTTTGCGGATCACGTGCAGGGTAAGCGTTTTTTCCACGTCCTTGCTTTTCTTCACACCTACCGTATTGAACGTTACGCTGTCGGATTTGTAGCCTTCGCGCGTTGCAATAACGAGGTATGATTTCTCCGGTTGCAGTTCGAAGGTGAAATCGTTGGCGGCGGTGTTGGTTTTGGAAGCCACGTTGGACGGATTTTTATCCGAAACATCGACCACTTGTACCGTCGTACCGGTCAGCGGCTGGTTCTCTTTTTCACCTTTGCGCTTGTAACGGAACGTTTTGGCCATCAGGTTCACTTTCACCCGTTCGACTTCCCAGGCATAAATATCGTCGCAGCAGGTTTTGCTTTTCAGGTTGTTCGGGCCGGGACGGTTGCTGACGAAGAAACCGCTCATGCCGTCCGGCGTTTGGGTGTAGTAAATATCGTCTACACTGGAATTTACGCCCAGGGGCATAATTTTCGGCTCGCTCCAGTTGGAACCGTTCCACTGGCTTTCAAACACGTCGAGTCCACCCATCGTCGGGCGGCCGTCGGTGCTGTAGTAGAGTTTGCCGTCGCGGTAGAACGGGCTGCTTTCTTCACCGACGGTATTGATGACTTCGCCGAGGTTGACAGGCAGGCCGAACACACCTTCCGATTTTTTAGGTGCGTAGTAAATGTCGTAACCACCTTTGCCACCCGGCATATTGGCTACAAAAAACAGCACTTTTTCACCGAAAAGTTCGCCTTCGCAGGGGTGTTTGGCAATGTAGTCGCCGTTGACGCCGGTCACTTCATTGGCGCCGCTCCAGCCGTCGGAGCCTTTGGCGCTGAAATAGATTTTGCTTTCAGCGAGCGTCTGCCCTTTTTCAGCCAGCAAAGCGCGGGTGAAATACATGGTTTTGCCGTCAGGCGTAACACTCACGTTGCCTTGCTGCCAGCCTTCCCGGTTGATCTCGGTGCCCAGTGCGGTAGGTGCACCGTATTCTTTTCCGCTTTTGGCGGCAGTGTATACTTTCATGTACCAGTCTTCACTTTTTCCGTCGGGCGCCACTACTTCCTTGGCTTGCATGGACGTGTAGTAGAGTTCGCCGCCGCTGAAGGCCGGAGATGCTTCCGTTTGCGGGCTATTGGCTTTTTTGCCCAGGTTGTTCACCAGGAGGTTGTCCGGTTGTTTCGCTTTTTTGGCGATTTCGCAACCGGCCATTTCGCGTTTGGCCGCCTGTACCAGCGCAGGATCCTGGCCGGCATCGATGTATTGTTTGAACATATCGGCTGCCTCGGCGTATTTGCCATTGCGTTTCATCGACATGGCATACCAGAATTTCTGTTCGGTATATTCCTGTTTGCGGTCGCGGGTAACGATGCGGGAGTAAGCGCGTTCGGCTTTTTCGTAATCGCGGAGCGTGTACTCCAGTTCCGCAACTTTTACGGCAATGGCTTTGTCCTTGCTTTCATCATACACCTTTCCGTACAGGTCGAGCGCCTCGTAAGGATTGCCATTCTCTTCGGCTTCCTTGGCCGACTTTAAATTCGTTTCGGGTGTAGAACGGTTGATAGGTTGTGCGCGGAGCATCCAACCGGACAATACCGTCAGTAAAAAGAGGATGGGAAGTTTTTTCATGATATGCTGTGGGCCGGGCCCGGGGAATGTTTAAAGTATTGATATTCAGAGAGTCAGTTGAGGATTTGAGGATTTGAGGATGCGAGGATTTGATTTCAGATACTCAAATCCTCAGATACTCAAATACTCAAATCCTCAAACATTCAATTCCTCATTAGAAACGCGGGCAAAGCACCTTCGGTTTAATGATGGCAGGTTTGTAAATTTTGATGATATAGTTGGCTGCCAGTTCGAAGCCGCCGCGGTAGCGGCTCACCGTATTCAGGTTGGAGACGTTGATGTCGTAAGCCAGGCCCACATTCAGCGCTTTGTAGCGCATGCCGACGATGGCCTGCATGGCGTCGCGCATACGGTAGCCGAGTCCGAAATTGAGGGTAATGTCTTTTTCTTTATCGAACAGGTAGCCGGCCATGCCCTGCAGCAGAATTTCCTGTGCCGCTTTCTGGGTCTGGAACAAAAACGCCGGATTGATGCTGAAACGGTCCGTCAGTTTTGCATTGAACTGTCCGTGCAATACGGCCCGGCGGTATACGACCTGGTTGCCGCCGCCGCCACCGGTTCCGCCGGTAGTACCGAGCAACGAATAATTCGGCTGGGTGAGGTGCAACATCGAGAACCCGATGTTAAAGTCCATCATTTTGTTCAATTTGGACGTCAATACGACACCGGCGTCAATGTCGGTGTATTTGTCGTCCGTATTGGTTTCGCTTTCGCCGGATTGTCCGCTCTGGTAGCCATGGTTCGCTCCGTTGGGATTGGTGGAGTTGGTATAGCCGCGTTCGAAGAAGAACTTGCCGTTGTCCACTTTTCGTTGTTCGCCACCATAGGCGGCGCCGATGGAAATAACGGTATTGGCTCTTTTATCGACCGCCAGGTGATAAGTGGCGCCGATTTTCGATCCGGTATGCGCCAGACCACCCTGGCCTGCCTTGTCGGAAAAGAAGGAAAGGCCTACGCCGACCCAGTCATTCCGGCGAAAACCGCGGATAATCGGTGCGTCCACATAAATGCCAGGCGTTTTATACTGCGCATTCTTGACGGAAGGGTCGATATCCTTCTGGTTGATGACACTGCGAAACTGGTCGCGGTAAATACCGCCGATCCGAACAGTACCTTCAAATTTGCCGGCCATAGCCGGGTTTAATGTCATGGGCGACATGTAAAACTGGGTAAAGTGGATGTCCTGCGCCGAGAGGCTTCCCAGGAAAAGGACAACGGCAAAAAGGCTTAGTAGTTTTCTAACGTACATATCGGAATGTTTTGTAAAAAGGGTCAGTGCTCTGAATCCTGTCAAATTTGGGAGGCAAATTAGGGCAAAATTGTAAATACCAACCTACGTCCTGCCCTTGAATTTGTTAAAAACCCTGATTTGGTATTTTGCTGTCATTTTTTGGGGGCATTCAGGGTGTTCAACCGGGCTGCAACAGCCTCGTTTGAGATGCCGTTCATGCAGGAAAAATGGCCTTTGGGGCATTTTGCAAACCCTATTTTCGAACAAGGGCGGCAAGATAACCCATTGACTTCAAAAGACGTGTTGTCGTCTGCTCCGGTTGGGTAAAAGGGATACATGCCGAACTCCGGAACCGTATTTCCCCACACGGAAACGATTGGTTTGCGGAAAGCGGCCGCAATATGCATCAATCCGGTGTCGTGGGTGAGCACCCGGGCTGCATCGCGCACCACGGAGGCGGATTCGTACAAACTGAGTTGTCCGCACAGATCGATGACGTGCGCGCCGGCTGCCAGTGCTACCCGGCGGCCCATGTCCGCTTCACTTTTTCCTCCCAATAGCACTACCGGATGATCCAGGCGGCGACAAATGTCCACCATTTTTTCTTCCGGCAGGCGTTTGGTGGCGTGTGTGGCGCCCATAACAAAGGCCGTGTAAGGTCCTGCGGGTATGTGCTGCGCCTGTGCGCTGTTTTGCCAGCCGGTCCCTTCCGGAATAAAAAAATCCAGCCCCAGCCCGTCGTACTGTACTCCGAGCGGTGCTACGGCTGCCATGTAGCGGTCGACGATGTGCGTATCCGGCAGGCGGTTAATTTTGAGGTTGACCAGCAGCCATTTTTCAAAATTCAGTTTGTCGAAGGTATAACTGGTCCTGCCGAGGTTCCATTTCACCTGCATACTGCGCAGGTTCCGGTGCAGGTCGATCACGACGTCGTATTGTTCGGCTTTCAGTGCGGGTAGCACTTCCGATACGTTTTTTTGAAAGGTAAAAACGCGGTCTATGTACGGATTGGCTTCCACCACGGAGCGAAATGCTTCCTTGCAAAGGAAATGTACCGTCGCGCCGGTCTGATTTTTCAAACAGCGAACGACGGGCGTCGTCAGTACGATATCGCCGATGGAAGAAAAACGCAGAACGAGGACCTTCAAAACAGAAGTGAGAAGTGAGAAGTGAGAAATGCCGGGTTAACGGAATGCTTTTTTTCGAAAAGCGGTCATCTGCTCGGGACTACCGAGCAAAACCAATTTCAGAGCGGGCGACAAATGTAGCGTATGGGGCGGATTGAGTTCGTATTGCCCGTCGGCAAGCCGCGCTGCAACGATGGCCACCGATGCAATTTCGTTTAGTTTGCTGTTCAGGATGGTTTCGTTCTGGTAGGCCGGCTGCAACTGGGCAACTTCGATTTCTTCAAACACCACATTGCTGGGCCCCATATTGGAAAGCAGGTTGAAAAACTCGACCAGGTCGGGCTGATTGACCAGGTTAGCCATGTAAAATCCGCCGATGCGCTCGGGAATTACGGTATGATCGGCGCCGGCCCTGCGAATCTTGATCTCGTCGGCTACGCCGTTGGCCCGGCTGATGATGCGCAGCGCCGGGTTGATCTGCCGGGCCGACAGGGTGATAAACAGATTGTCGGCATCGTCGGGCAGGGTGATAACAATGGCTGCGGCCCTTTGTATACCCGCTTCCGCCAGGGTTTCATCGAGCGTGGCGTCGCCTTCCACAAACAGGTAATTCGTTTCCGATCGCAAAAAATCAATTTTGGAAGGTGTGTTTTCAACCACCACGAAGGGCAGGTTCTGTTTCGTCAGTTCCTGCGTCACTTCGATGGCATGCCGGCCGAACCCGCACACGATGGTGTGTTTCTGGATATTCTCAATCTGTTTATTCATGCGAAAATCATAAATAAGTCTGTGGAAACCGCCTTCGGCAAACAAACCCGTGATCGTGGAAATGGCGTAAGCGAACAAACCTACGTTGAACAAAATCAGGAAGGTGGTAAATACCTTGCCGGGTACGCTAAGCGGGTGCACTTCGCCGAATCCGACGGACGCCAGTGTGATGACAGCCATATAATAGGCGTCGAACCACGGGTAATTTTCAATCAGCACATAACCCACCGTACCTGCCAGGATAGAAGACAGCATCAGTATTACAGCCGTGAGCAGCCGCCGCAGTATTAGTGCTATCCTTTTATGACGCTGGCTGTTGGCCTCCTTTTTGACGGGAAGGCCTAAAAATACCAGGACGAAATGGAGAAAATTTCCGGGTTGCACGGGTTGGATGGTTGTTTATGGTTTATGGGTTTATGGGTTTATGGGTTTATGGGTTTATAGGTTTATGGTTTATGGTTTATGGGTTTATGGGTTTATGGGTTTATGGGTTTATGGGTTTATGGTTTATGGTTTATGGGTTTATGGGTTTATGGTAACTTGCCCGGAATAACGGAAAATGGCAAGGATTACCGAGTGCACAGATATAAACCTATAAACTTATAAACAATAAACCTATAAACCCATAAACCTATAAACCCATAAACCTCATTTATTCGTCAGCACCAAATACTCCCAAGGTTTCAGCGTCAGTTGCATATCTTTTGTTACCTGCACGGTGCTGGCGCCGAAAACGCTCAGGTAAGCGCCGGCGGCCTGCTCGTCGGGGTTGAGGGTAACGGACTGGGAGCGGTTGGACAGGTTCACCACGACAACCACCTTGTCGCCGTCTTTTTCACGCGTAAATGCATATACTTCAGTGTCGCGGTCGGTCGGTATTTTTTTTAGTTTTCCGCCGTTCTTTCCGGCCCAAACCGCTTTGTTGCTGTGTTTCAGCACGGAAAGGTTTTGAAAAAAGGCCGTTTTACCGTAATCTTTCCATTTAACGGGATCTTTTTCAAAAAAAGCAAGCCGCTGAGCGAGGCCGTCCTCCTGCCCGTTGTACAGCATCGGGATACCCTGCCAGGTAAACATCAGTACATTAAAAGCATCGGCGGCATCGCCGTAGAGTTCTTTTTCGTAACCCGACCAGGTATTTTCGTCATGGTTTTGTGTGAAATACAGCTGGTAATAATCCTGAGGGTAGTAGTCGCCCAGGAAATTCAGCAAAGTATCCAGCGAAGTCGCATTCTGCTTGCCCGAAGCGATGTCTTTGGTAATGTCTTTCCATTTCCAGCCGTAATTGGCGTTGAAACAGGATTTGAAATGCCCCGGCTCGTCCTGCCATTCCGCCAGCATAAACATCTGTTTGACCGAATCCAGTGCAGGCCGCGCTTCGGCCCAGAAATCATTGGGCACCAGGCCTGCCATGTCTACCCTAAAACCGTCGATATCAGCCGTTTTAATCCAGTATTTCATCGCATCGATCATGGCCCGGCGGGTGCCGGGCTGCTTGTAATCCAGGTCGCAGATGTCCGACCAGTCGGCAATGGGTTCGCCGTGTTCGTTGATGGGATTGGTCAGGTTGCCGTTGATGCGCGTGTAATATTCCGGGTGGTCTTTCAGCCACACGGCATCCCAGGAAGTGTGGTTTGGCACCCAGTCGAGTATGACTTTCAGCCCGATTTTATGCGCTTCGCCGATCAGTTTTTTCAGGTCGTCTACCGTTCCGTAATCCGGATTCACGGCATAATAATCGCGTACGGAATACGGGCTTCCCAGGGAGCCTTTCCGCTTTTCCAACCCGATGGGATGAATAGGCATCAGCCAGAGCACGTCGACGCCGAGGGCGCGGAGGCGTGGCAACTGTGCTTCCACGCCGGCAAAATTACCTGCTGCCGAAAACTGCCTGATGTTGCATTCGTACAGCACCGCACTGCGCGCCCATTCCGGTTCAGTGGGGCGGCCGTTGCCGGACTTTGACGGAGTTTGTTGCACTTGTGTAGGATTTTGCTGACAGGAGTACAGGAAAAGGAGCAGAAAAAAAATACCGGAATTCTTCATAATTTCAGGGATGCGGAAAATGGTTGATTGGTTGTGGGGGAGGCATTCGAGGATATGAGTATCTGAGGATACGAGTATTTGAGTTGTCGCATCCTCGCATCCTCAGATACTCAGATACTCAAATCCTCAAAAAATCAATTCGCCGGCAACTGATTCTGCATATCGAGCCGAACCTGTATACCCGTCAGATTAATAGCGGTATTTCCGATTAGAATCATACGAAAGCCGCGTTCCTTGATATTCCAGGAGTTGTTAAAATAGGGGTCGGTGCAAGAGAGATAGAGCACAAAATTTTCTTCGTCGAATGCCCAGTGGCCGGTTTCCATCACCTTGTTTTTAATGATGATATCGAAGGTCTGGTCATCCTTGAATTTGAGCCATTTCGGACGAAACTGCTTGTAAATAGTCGTGTCGGTGGGCTGAATAGCCGTAACCGGGTTCCAGTAACCCGAAGACATGAATGCGCGGCGGCTGGTGCTGGGCCGGGGCATCTTGTCCCATGGAACATCGACGTGCGGCGGCGGTTCGCTGAACTGAATCCGATTCGTGGAATCCGCGCCTTCGCCCATGATTTTGAGCACTTTACCGTTAGACGGGGCAGGAGTAGCCACTGCTGCAACAGGCGCCTCCGTGGCTTCGGTTTTTTTGAAATTCTTGCAGGTCATGTATACCACCGCGAGTAAAACGATGCCGATCAGGATATTGACTTTCATCAACAAAAAAGTATGAAATTGAACGAATAATTGAGTTGATCCGCGATTTGGAGCGGGCTGTTGGTTTCGGTTATTCCGCATCTGCCATCGTCAGAGACGCTCCTTTGTACACCAGGTCGAGAATGTCGGCAAGGTGGCAGTCTGCAAAGCCGGGAATCACCCGTTCGGCATCCGGCAGGTATTCCGCCTTGCCGATACCGATGATGTGAAACCCGCCGTTCAGGGCCGCCTGAACGCCCAGTACGGCGTCGTCGAACACGATGCACTCGGAAGGCGCCATATTCAGCGCAGTAGCAGCGAGTAAAAAACACTCCGGGTGCGGCTTGGATTTCCGGGCGGCGCTTCCGTCCAGGATCACATCGAAATACGGTTCCAGGTGGGTGGATTTCAATACGGTGCGTGCATTGCGGGAAGCCGACGACAGCGCGGTTTTGCCACCGCTGCGGCGTACTTCATCCAGAAAAGACAGGACGCCGGGAAACACTTCATCGGGTGTCATATTGGCTACCAATGCCTGGTACCAGTTGTTTTTTACATCGGCCCAATGCAGTTTCTCTGCTTCCGTCATGTATAATCCTCCCCATTCCAGGATTTTTTCCAAACTTTCCATCCGGCTGAGGCTGCGCAATTGTTCGTGTTGTTCAATCGGAAAATCTACACCCATTTCATCGGCCAGTCGTCTCCACGCTATGTAATGGTATTTGGCAGTATCTACGATCACTCCATCGAGGTTGAAAATAAATCCCTTCGTTTTTTCTGATAAATCCGTCATGTCTGCAGTGTTGATTCAATTCGGCGGCGAAGTTATGTCAAATTTGAGGCTTTAGCCCAAATATCGCAGCAACAGAAATAAACCTACATTTGCCCGAAAGTAGTATATTCTATCGGCGGTTTCTTTTCTGTTTCGGGGCAAAAGCCCTGCCATTTTTAAAAATTTGAGGATACATGGAACATCCGCACAACGAGGACAGCCCTTCGAAACAAATAGACGTCTGGTCGCGCACTATCGTTGCCCTTACCCTCGGCATACTGGTGGGCGCCATCGTTGCGCTGGAGGGCCTGAACACGCTGGAAAAGTACCTGCCGTACCTGGTGGTGGGTTTTGTAACCCTGATCCTGATCGGGGCTACCATATCCTTTTACATCGTTCAAAACAAGGAGAAGGTACTTAAAAGGCTGTTTGGCGTATCCAACGCCGATCTGCACCAGGTGAAAGGGCTGGCACAAACGCTGTTCCTGAACATCTGGGGCAAGGAATATAAAACAGCCCAGACGACCTTCAACGCCCTGTTTGCAAAGGTATTCGCCTGGTATTCCTGGATGAATTTCCGCCGCTGGATCCTCACGATCTTTCAAATGCTGTTCGTGGGTTTCGGTGGTTTGCTCGGAACACTGCTGCTGTACAACCAGAATAAACTGCTCACCCAGCAAAATGAACTGCTGATCCGCCAGAACCTGCGCCTCGACCAACAAACGTACCTACAGGAAGCCGAGCGCCGCAGCGCACTCATCCTGCTGATGGGCAACCTGCTCGACGCACTCGACCACGAACTCAAGGAGGACATCGGCCAGAAGAACGTACGGGACCTGTCGCCGCAACTCGTGGGCCGCATTATTGCCCTGAGCAGCGGCCTGAAACCCTACCGGTACCTGGAGGGCGATTCGCTGATTTCAAAGGAAATCAGCCCGGAACGTGGACAATTACTGCTTTCCATCCTGAGCAGCGAGGTGGACAACGGCTCCCTGAAACGGATTTTTCAGTCGGCCGACTTTTCCTTTTCCGAACTTCAAGGCGCCGCACTGGCGGGTGAATTTCTGGAAGGTATCAATCTGCGGGAGGCCGACCTGAGCAAGGCCAACCTCAACGGCGCGCACCTCATGGGCGCCGACCTCGACAAGGCCGATTTGAGCGGGGCGATTCTAGCCGGCGCTGACCTGCGCAAAGCCAACCTGAGTGAAACCGACCTGCGCGAAACGTACATCACCGAAGTCGATTTTCGCGGCGCTTCCCTGTACGGCGCCGATTTGCGCGGTGTGGATTTGACCGATTCGGACCTTCGGCGGTCGTTCTTACGGGAAGCACTGCTCGACAGTGCAGCGGTTCCTGATTTTCAATGGCTGAAGGAGTCGGCGCTCCAGCAGCGCGACTCGATCGTCGGGCTGCAATATCTCAACGACTATTATTACCTGGATTCTGTAGAGATCGATCCGGGCAATTTCGAGTATATTTTGTTGCGGAAAATGGGTAACCCGGACAGCCTCCGGCAAGGCAAACAGGACAGTACGCTCAAATAATACTTTTACGATCCTTCAGATTCAGCCGCAATACAGCCGCAATATCTTCGCTCAGAAAGCGGTCGAAAATGGCGGATCTTTTCAGGGCCATCCAGCACAGGCCGATGGAAAATGCACATACGATAAACCATTCGTAATAGCCGGCATGCCACCATTTGGCAAGGCTGAACAAGCCCGCAATAAGGCCGACGGCTGCCAGGTTTTGGGAAAATGCGCGCAGGGCATACCAGCGTTCGAGGATCGAAATGTGCTTTCCGCCGTATTCCCGGATGTAGGCCCAGTCGTCCTGTACCTTTCCAGGGCTATTCTTTCCGACTTTTTTGTGTACATACAAATCGTACAGCGATGATCCGAACGCATGCAGCATAAAACCGGTGATGTAAGCCGGAAAAAGGGAAAAAAGCAGTCCCTTCTGATCGACCTTGCCCAAGAGGTCCGGAATGTCGCCGATGCAGGCCACGTGCGCGTCCACACCGATCCACAACACCATCAGCAGCACCGAGCCCGGCACGAGGTAGCCGAGGATGTCGAAGAAGTCGATTCTTATTTTGTCCATGGGGCAAAGATGGGGATTCGGTGGAAAGTATGGTGTTTGTTTTGTTAGAAGCCGCCCCCGGCAATTTTCAGTATATTTTGCTGAGAGAAAGCCGGAGGCGGATGGTAATGAAGCGGTAGAAAAGGTATTAATAGTGTCTCGTGCGGATTGTATTGAGTTTCTTGAGCCACGGGTCCAAATGATCTTCGTGCACACGTGTAAAACTATGATCAAAAATTTCTATGTAGTCGGTGTCACCCCTCATCCATACTTCCATAAGATCCAAAAATTGTGATCTGGAGTAATTATTCTCTCTTGCGTACCTAACCCTGTCGAAAATTTCATTGTGGGCTTTGCCTGATCCAATGGTTTTGTACTGCTCATTGTATCCCATTTCCTGTAGCCCAATGCCGAAATCCGATTTATTATTGTAATGGATTGATCTTCCATGTACTACTTCATCCCCCCAATCACAAATGTCATTTAATGGGTCGACTACCTGGAAAATGGTCTCACCTGTCGGGTGAGAAAAAATCTGTATATCATCCAGTTTTATACCTAATTCGCGTAGGTCATACCACGATGCTACCGGCATCATTTCATGTTTTCCACCTGGCCGTAAAATGCTTTTCATTTTTTGGTGATTGCTCCAAAGGAGTTCATCAAATTCTGCACGTCTACAACTTAAATCATTAAACCTTCTTCTGAATTCTACCATGGCCTTTCTGTTTTCGGCCTTCACAGCACCTTCGGCCGTAGTAGGCAACATATTCATTAAAGCTTTGGTAGTGGTTTTTTCAAATTCTGTTTTTGCTATCCTCTCTTCTTTGATTGTTGCATCAAAAACAGCATCAAAAGGTATCTTCCCCGTTGGGTCCGTACTATTCACCGGGTCATTCTCCACATACGCATACGGCGTTGCCGGATTTGACCCTGCGGGGTCGGGCGAGAGGAACATTTTACTGAACGGATCATACATTCTCGCCCGGAAGTAATGCAGCCGGCTTTCGCGGTCGTATTCCTGTCCGGTGTAGATGTAGTTAAACAGGCCGCTGAACTTCGAATCGTCCATATTGAGCAGGCCATACTCGTCTGTGGCATAGTACTCGTCCACGGCGCGCGTGGCCCGGTTGACGAGTTGTTTGGCAGAGCCCAGCCGGTCTTTCAATACAAACCAGGAGTTGGTGGTATATCGATCGTTCAGGGTCATTACTTCTATGCCGTTCGGGCCCCAGATGTAGTATTTAACCGTATCTCGCGTGCCTCCTGTGATAATTTCCATCATGGGGTCGCCGTTGGTATTGCGCAGGTAGGTTGTATTCTGGCTTTTTTGCAGCGCGCTGCCGTAATACCATTTTACCTGTTTTTGCAGGCGCATGCCCAGGTTGTCGTAATGGAAAGAAACATAGGTGCTGTCGTTTTCAGTGTCGCGTTTGGACAGGCTGCTCAGTTGGCCGAATAAATTCCAGTCGTATCGCTTCCAGTACTGATACGCCACAGAACCGGGATGGCCTTTCAACACGGAAATATTGCGGTGTTTCCACTGTTGAAGGTTCACATTTCCGTTTTTGTTGTATTGGACAAACAGGGTATCGTACAAAAAGTAATTGAAATACGAATAGGTCGAATATTCCGAGTAAGCCATGTAATTAGGCCTGTTGTGGCTGTCGGAAATTTTGTATTGATAACAGGCGCCGGCGTATTGTTCGTCCTTGAAAGACAAAAATTCCAGTTGTTTGCCGAAATTACGCAGCGCAAGGTTACCGTTTAGGTCATACACCAGGGTATCCCGCAGATAGGCGTCTACAATGTCGCCCACGACACTGGAGAGGAAGGATTCATTGGCATAACTGCTGTAATAACTTTCCAGGTTGCCGTAGTCGTTGTACAAATACCCTTGTTCCAGTGAACTGGCAGGGTTGCCCGTGGCAGGCACGTAGGTAGAACTGGCTACATTGCCATTGTAATACGTTTGTCCCCATAGGTCGGACCACCAGTCTGTCAGGAAGTTATAATCCTGCTGCTCGGAAAACATGGAAAAGGAATAATTGACTTTGGGCCACAGGCCGCCCCACCACGTCCAATGCAATCCGGGTAAACGCAGCGTGTCGCCATAGCCGGAGTAGTTTTTCCAGCCGGGAGCATTGTACCAGTGCCAAACGGGCAGTACATGCTGGTTGGTTTGCATCAGTTTCTCATGGTACAGGCTGCCATCCGGGTTCCACTCGTAGGAGGCATAGGCATTGGCAGTGGTCTGATCGCCGATGTTGGACATATTCCCGACGTAGTCGTACGTGTAGGAAACCTTGAAGGGGCTGTTGTTCCATACAGGATACTGAATCAGTTTGATATTGCCCGATACATCGTACTGATACTGAGTGGTATAGGTGCCCGGACTGACGGTCCCGGAGATGAGTTGGGCTGTCTGTATCAGGTTGCCGTTCAGGTCGTAGGTAAATGTCACCGAATTGGCTACGGTATTGCTCTCATACGACTCTGTTCGGGTCAGTTGCCCGCGATATGGCGCCAGGTAGACATGCGTTCCCTCACTCCCGTCATAGTAATATTTGGACTGTACCGTGGTGCCGGTGTTGGGGTAAGACGGATCGGCGGCATGCTGTTGTAGTGTCGTTTGATTCCAGATGCCGGAAAAAATACCTTTTTCTATGGCACGCCCCCAACGGTCGTATTTGTAATAGGTAATCGAGTTACCCATTTCTGCCGTCCGGGAAAAACGCAGGCGGCCCATAATATCATACACCATTTTGGTCGTGTCCGACTCCGGGGCGGTCCTGACCGTCATGTTGCCATTGAAATCGTAACCGTAGGTCAGAATATGTTCGGGCTTGGTATGTTTGGGCGTATTGGCCAGCGGAAGTTTGATCTGAATCTGCTGTTGCAGCGGATTGTAAAACTTGCTGGTGATGGCCTGTTCTTTCTGCACATTGTCTGTACTTTTTCGGAAGTGCTTGCGCACCAGCCCCAATACATCCATACCGATAATAAAAGGCGCTGCTTCCGGATCGACAATAATTTGAGCCAGGTCGAGGGAGTACTTGATGGCGGAAAAAATCTGTTCTTCGTGGGTGTATGCCCAGCGTTCGGCTTTTTCGACGTCCGATTGTTTGCGCAAGGCGAAGTCAGCACCCGGCTTGAACAGCATTTTCAACTGTGTATTGGGCGATGTATTCCAGACACAGCGCCAGTACATGTATTTTTGATCGTCATCGCCATTGGAAACGTAGTTTTTTGCCTGCTGCACATCACCCAGCATTTTGCCGGTGCTCCAGTCGAAACTGCTGATAAAACCGGTTTGAAAAACGGGCCACTTCCCTGTCAGCAGCACTTTTTTCGTTTGCAAAACCGGCCTGAACATCAGGTCATACTGCGTTTCCTGTACAATCAGGTCATTGCCATTTACCTGGACTTCCTGGATGATATTGTTCAGGCCATCCATGAATTTGCCACTGATTTCCGGCGCGTTCAAGATACATAAATTGTTGAAAGAAAGGCTGTTACTACCGCTTACCCTGGTATAGAAAAGGCTCAAATTGGAACTGGTGGAGCCGGTATAATTAAACGTATTGGGAATATACTGACCATTGAACCAGATGTGTACGTGGTTTTGCTGGAACAAAACCATCACCTGATACGCCGGATTTGAAAGTTGGGTCGTGTAAGTAAGGGTACTGAGCGTGGTTTGGGTGCTGCCATTGTAAAGGGAAAGGGTTACCTGATCCTGTCCGTTACTTCGGGCGATACGGGTCGTAAATTTGTAGTTACCTACTGAAAATCCATTTTCCAGGGTTGAATTACCGCTAAAAACGGGCAAAAACTGGTAAGAAACGCCAAAATTACTCCAGTCCGTCGGGTTCCATAGGCTTGGCATTCGCGCCGTATTGGTATTGTTCATATACATGCCATTCAAACTGAACTGCGCATACGATGCATTCGTCATAGTCCATCCATTCTGATCCGCCTCGTCATTGAATGCAAAGTAGTGCCCGCCATCCCGAGTTTCAATACTGAACGAACTATTGGGAATCAACGGATTATACTGCCCCGGTGCGGATGGGTTCATGGCCGACATGAAGTCGGCCTGGAACGATAGCGGTACTTTCCCCGGCCCAATGGTTGCATACTGCTCTCCTTTCCAGTTGTACAGGAACCGCATATCGACGCCGTTGTCATTCAGAATGGATTTCAATTGGTAATCCTCCATGTCATAAACGGACCCTGAAAAGGTGGATGTGGCGGGTAATAAACGAATGTCATCGAAGTAAACACTGGAAGTAGTGGCACCCTCCAGTTGGATTTTGATCTGGGTAATGCCCGGCGGAACGGTAAATGTGCGCTGTGCGGATTGCCAGTAGCTGGCAGTACCCGTCGGTGGCGTCATGGTTTGGCTGACGATGGTGGTACTACCCGTAACTGTCAATCTGATAGAACCCGTTGTAGCCAGGTACTGGAAAGAAATGGAGTAAGTATTACCGGGTGTTTCCCCCTGATTAAAAGGAATAGTAAAATAGGTGGTACCCTGGCTGGATGTTTCGCCTGAAAATGCATAAACAGCCGAGGCAGTAGCATGCAATGAAGGTGGAGGTGTTTCATACGGCTCAAAGCCATAATAAACTGAGTTGGCTGGAGTAGCATCGCTGAATGTAGCCGTGACGACCGGCGCCCTGTTCCACTTCTTATGCCATGCATCCTCTATTTCGGGCATGCTATATTGTTGCCAGGAAATCAGGGAGTCTGCCGATCGTGTCTGATAGGTGCGCCCATAGGCATCGATAGCCATTATTTCATTGGTCTTCAGCCATGAAGCGGCATCGGGTGTCTGACGATTCAGGTGCCGCACGGCGGAGTATATCGTCGATGTGCTCATCTGTACTTTTGGTACATAGGAGGCGGTATTCAGCCATAAAGCGCCCAGGTTGCTACTACCTGTCGGTGTCATACTCGTCCAGGCGTTCAAAATGGCGGTATAGGTAACCCAGTCATCACTGACTCCTGTGGAATAACTGCTGACTGTTGCGGTTACTTCGTCGAGCATGTGCAAGCCGGTGCGACCCAGCGCCGGATAAATTGAATCCGCGTAGATATACGTGTCCAGGTAAAGAACTTCCTGGTAAGTGCCGTCCGTATTTTCCAGATCGCGCGTGGTATGTTCGCTGACGACACGCCCGTCAGATTTTCTGTTGTAGGTCTTGAACTCTCTGGCCACCCCTTGCTTAATGCTATAGTTGCGGTACAAAAACGGCAGCGGCATATTTCCGGCATGGGCATCGGCGCCGGCAATCAAGAACGACTCTATCGATTCCAGTTCCTGATTGGCCTGTGTAAAAGAAGCGCCGTGGTAAGACAAGCCCAGGTACATGGTGTTTGTCACCTGCGTAGCGGGCAGTGTGGCCCCCACATTTTTATCCAGAAAAACGACTTTCAGGTCGTCGATGAAAAATTCGTTGATGTTTTTTCCACCGCCGGCGTTTAAAACTTCTATGGTAAAATCAAAGTCGTCGTGGGTGCTCGCCACATTGAACCACTTGTTGAACCGCAGATAGTGTTGGTCGGTGTAATAACTGCCATTTACGGTAATGGTGGTGTCCCAATTTACAGAGCCGACATTTGCAGAAACAGAGAATTGTAAACCGGAAAACTGCGCACTACTGTAGTTAAAAGAAAGCAATACCTGATTGGTGCTGGAAGGTATATTCAGGTCTGAATCAGGCGATACCCGGGAGTAATGCCCATCGCAGGCGCTCAGGCCCAAAGCACCCGAACCATTGTAGGCTACCTGACGCGAATCGTCGCTCACTGTAGGTGTCGGTTTGCAGGAACTGGAATGATCCAGGTTCAGCCAGTCGGCATAGTTTTCTCCCGGCTCAAACCCTGTTTTGTACACACCCCGCACCTGTTCATCCGGATAAAGCGTGTAATAATCGTCTGGAACATGCACCAGATCCGTCAAACTACCGCCATTAAAATAATGGTATATAATCCTGCCATTCAGCGTATTATGCGACCCGGAGACGCTCACATCATCCATGTAAAAATCATAATGGTTGAGCGAACGACCGCCTACAATTTTAAAATCGAAGGAGACGGCATTGGCTGGCACGGCCTGTACAATTTCCACGGGTACCCAGTTGCCATAATTGTCGGAATCTATTTCGCGACTTCCTCCCGCCGAGCCATTGTTGATCGCTTTACCACGACTATCGTAAAACGTAATCGTCCAAAGGAATTCCACATCCAGACGGTCGTGGGTTTGAAAAAGATAGAAAGCAACCCGTACCGAATCTTCAGAGCCTGTCATGGCCACGGGCGTGCCGGCACTGGTATTTTCATACGAATGGAACGCCTTTTTATTGAGCGGAAAAACCCTGGAATGAATGGTATTGTCTTCCACCAGCCCGTCGAACAAGTAACTTTTGGATCCCGAAAGTGCATAGTCGGAAGAAACATAATCCCGGTCCAGGTCTCTGAAAACCGGTTCACTTGCAGGGTTTTCAAAACTGGTACTTTGGTCGCCGATAAACTCATACATCTGATTTCCACCCGGAACGATTTCACATTCATTGAAATGCAGGTATTTATGATCGGAAGATGCCCGGGCGCCGGCATATTTCAGGCTGATAGGGCTGTATTGTTGTTGTGTCTGGTTGTTCAGGTTAAAAGTGGTGCCTGAAAAAGTATTGACGCCCGTAACAATTTGATATTGTCTGAACTGAACCGGAAGCAGGGTGTAACGATACTCCACAGCCCCGCCTTGAGGCGCCTGCATACTTTCCAGCGCCCCCGGGTAGTTGGTGTTGTTGTAGCGGAAATATACAGACGGTGCTGCCTGTTGATACTGTGCGGTAGTGTAGGGCGGCGGCGCTACATTTTGCAGGTAAGTTACCGTCGACAACTGGGTATAACTGGTGCCCGGGAAGCTTGCTCCGTAAGCGAACTGCATTTGTGTCTGCGGATACTGCATACCTACGCTGGTGGAAACGATCACATTTTCAAGCGCCGATATACGCCCCGAGCCGTCATACGTGAAGTTCCAGGTGTTCAGGTCGGTCGTTTGTATTTGCTGCAGGCTGCCGTTTGTGTAGGTGAATTGAATGGAATCCCGCCCTTGCGTTTCCCTGATCAGATTCAGGTTCCATAAGTACCCTGGCTGGTTGTTATCGAGGTGATCGATAGCGGGAGTAGTAAAACGATACTGGGTGCCCTTTTCACTGACGAGTTGCCAGGTTCGGCTACCCGTTTGCTGTTGCAAACTACCCATCGTAATGCTCCAGAGATGGTAACTGCCGGACGCCGCATACTGCACGCTGGTACTGGTCTGGCTCAGTTTTTTCAAAGGATACGTCTGATAACCGTCGAGCAGGTAATAAGTGGTATCCACCGCATTGTATGCTATTTTGGGGTAATCCATCAGTTTCCAACCCAGGCCGCCGAGGGCATTTTGGGTGAACAAAGGTGTGACGCCTGCGCCCCGGGAATTGTAAAATGCATTGAGCGAATAACCCAGAATGGGCCCACTCACTTCCATCAAATTGAAGGTCAGGTTAACGTCGCCGGTAAACAGGTTGACGTTTTTATAATTGTCGCCTGAATACAGGTTGGGAATCGGATAAGTCTGATCCGGATGCACGGTAACCGAAGGAGTGGGCAGAATTTGAGCCTGAACGGCTACCGCATCCACTCCTTCACAGCCGTGGGCCTCATCATAACTGGATACGTAATAGGTTGTTGTTGAGCGCAATACAGGCGTTGTATAGGTTCGGCCGGTACCCAGCAAGGTCGTTTTTGATGCACTGGAGTACCAGTGGCAGGTAGTAGCGCCGTTTCCGGGCCATGCCTCCAGGGTCACCGTCGAGGCTCCATATCGTTGCTGATCCCAGGTAGAGGGCGCTCCGATTACAGGGCTTACCGTAACAGTCACAGGGCTCCTTGCGGTACTTTCACAATGACCGGCGGGATTGGCAGACGATACAAAAAACGTTTGTGTAGCGCTCGCGTTTGGTAAAGTCACAACAGTATCGGTATACACCGGCGTGCCGCCATCCATACTCGTGTACCAATAGCAGGTGGTCGCATGGGCGCCGGGGCGGGCGTGTAGTGTGGCCGGGCCGGGCACGCACAACAACGCGTCGGTGGTAACAGGAGCCGCAGTAACCGGATCGATGGTAACAGTAACGCTTGTTCTGGCAGCGCTTTCGCAAGCCGTAGCCGTATTGTAGGTACTTACGTGCCAGGATTTGGTTTGTTGCACCATGCCCGTATTGTATGTGTTGCTCTGCGCCAGCACGCTGCTGCTACTGGTGTGATCGTACCACCTGCAAATATTGCCGTTGAGGCCCGGCGTAGCCGACAGTTCGAATGCCTGCGGCTGACAGGCGCTCTGTCCCTGTGCTGTCGGTGCTGCCGGCACAGGATTGATCGTAACGTTTGCAATACCGGAAGTCGTGCCGGTACAACCACCAGCGGACGCATAGGAATAAACCCTGTAATAAGTCGTTGCGGCAGGCGGCGGTGCAGGGGTATAAGAAGTGCCACTAGATACGTAATGCCCCATATTATCGTACCAGGTACAAGTATTGGCGCCGGAGGCCGGTGTGGCGGTCAGGGTAACCGACTGGCCCAAACACGCTGTAGCATTGTTGGTCTGAGGTGCGGGAAGATCGGGGAGCGCATTTATTTCTAAAATATTGGAGGTTACGACGCCTCTTGAAGTGGTCGCAACGACTTTGTATTGTCCGGATTGAGTAACGGTATATTCCTGCTCACGTGCATAGGAAATTACGCTGTTGTTTCGATACCACTGAAAGGTTGTCGCTGCCGGATAGGTGTATGCCTTTAAAGTAGTGGTGCCGCCCGAACAAATGGTGTCATTTCCTTGATTATCAATATAAGCCACTACATCGGAGCCCGGTAAGGTGACCGTACCTTCCGATGAAAAACTACCTGCCTGACTGGCCGGGTTCTGCGCCTGTACAGCCCAGTGGTAGGTGCCGGATGCCAGCCCCTTCAAATATAGTTTATGGTTATGGCCCGCATTGCCATCGTTTACAACCTGCCGGGAGCCGGTGGCCGTCGCGGACATAGGGCTTACTATATCGATGCCGCCGGTGCTCGTTCCTGTACGTACATTAAAAGTTGTACCATCCAGATTGCTGCCCCAGCCGGTTGGATTATCCCAGGTCAACAGAACATCATTGCCGAGTTTGTACGCCATCATCCCGCCTGGAGTGGCTGGAAGCGTTGCGGCCGTTGACTGGTTAAACATTAAGGGATAACTCCTTCCCGCTCCAATCAGATCGGGCTTATGGTCGCCATTGCAATCGCCCGCTTCCAAAAAAACACCATCAAGCGATTGAGTAAGTGTGAATTGATTCACGCCTGTTTGTAGATATACGCCTCCGCCATTCTGACCCATACTGGCGATATCTGCCTTGCCGTCGCCATTGAAATCACTCCACACCAGATTACCCGGATAATTTTGCGTAGGCGACACGTTTATCGCAAGAAAAGTACCATCGTGCTGGTTGCGGTTCACTTGAAACACCAGCCCGTTGGCGCTGTGGCCCTGCAATGCGAGGTCGAGATATCCGTCGTTGTCAAAATCTTTCCAGGCAGCATACCCGGCCGTTACACCGGTCAGTCCCGCATTGATATTTGTAAAAGTGCCATTGCCATTGTTTTTATAAATGGCTGTAACACTCTCATCTCCCTGCATACCGTTTGCAACTTGTGTGGTTTGTCCACAAATCAATACATCGGGGTCGCCGTCGTTGTCGTAATCGCCCCATTTTGCATTACCATAGTTCAGTATAGGTAAACTGGTGGTCACAGACGTAAAGGTATTGTTCCCGTCATTGCGATACAGCAAGGTGCTGACCGTACTGGAAGTATAGTTGCCGCTGACTCCGGTGACCAACAAATCCGGGTCGCCATCATTGTCGTAGTCGGCCCAGTCCATGCCTCCGTATTGCAGCGGCGAAAGTTCTATGGGCGCAGCAAAAGTGCCATTGCCCTGATTGCGATAGATTTGCAGATGGGCGACTCTCGTAGTGTTCAAAGAGGCGACATAGACATATTCCCCCATTATGGCAATATCCAGAAACCCGTCCCGATTGTAGTCGACCCAGGCAATCGCTCCATTAGTCAGACCGGTAAACGAGTTGGCTGTATTTAAGGTAAATGTGCCC
Source organism: Bacteroidota bacterium (assembly GCA_029561355.1). GTDB lineage: Bacteria > Bacteroidota > Bacteroidia > Chitinophagales > Saprospiraceae > M3007. The sequence goes on from JAKQJD010000085.1 coordinate 22,423, forward strand.
GTACCATTGTTTCTATACAGGCTGGTAAAAGAAGATTGACTACCGTTGTTGGAACCGCCGGTATAGTTTCCCAGGCCCCCAACCAATACATCCAGGTCGCCATCATTGTCATAATCGCCGAAAGCACCTTGCGAGACCGGGCCCGGCAGGCCGAAAATACAATTATTACAGGTTGAAAATCCGGAGGTTTGAGCCTCCACAGGAATAAAAGCAAAACAGAAAGCAGATAAGGTGGAAAAAATGAAACGAAGCAACATAACTGTTGAATTAGAGTATGAACAAATGAGGTGGGATGACCCGAAGCAATAAAATGGCCCTTCTGTATAGGTAGCATACCAGTACAGAAAACAGGTGTGGTGAGTGTTGTGGAATAAAAAATAGAGTAGCCAACCGGGAATTACCCGGTCACGTGAGCGCTCGTAAATGGAGGAAGAAGATATAAAACACGACAAAGGTCTTTGTCATATGACCTCCTGGGAAGTTATATGACAAAGACCTCTAATGAATTAAATGATAAGCGTGTCGTACATCACTAATTGATTACGGCACCAAAGTAGGACTAACTTGCTTAAAATAAAAAGAATATACTATTATTTTTTAACATTATAGTTGACGTTACCGGTCAGCCTCTATCGCTGCCCACTCCGCCAGTTTCCCGTCGATCACCGCACCTGTTTTTTCCATGAGCACTGTTGCATCTCTTTCCAGCAAGGGCTCTCCAAAATGGAGCCGTACCGGCAATTCTTTTTTGCCGAACACCCGGATAAAATGCGCAATAAACGATTCATTACCCACCCAGGCGTCCGATTTGTCCGGATAACTGATCGCCACCGGAATTACCCCGACACCCAGTTCTGCTGCCGTCTGAAATGCGCCGGGACGCAACGGAAGCATCCGCGGCTGATCCGAAGTAGTACCTTCCGGGTAAATAAGCACCGGTTTCCCTTCCGAAAGCGCTTTCCGGATAGCCGCACGGGTATCGGCCCTGCTTTCCTTGTTTTCGCGGGTGACGAATAAAATGCCGGTCACTTTTACCCCGAAACCGAACAGGGGCCATTTGGATACCTCCGCTTTGGCGACCGGCAAAAACGCCACTACCCGCGCTTTCACCACCGGATCGATGTAACTCTGGTGGTTGCAGATATAGAGGTAGTTGCCGTCGCGGGCAACCCCCGTTTGTTCCACCCGTACCTTCAGGAATCGCACCAGCGCCGCCGCTATACGCTGCCGGCGGCGGATGGCCCACATGACGTCTTTTTTTAAAATGGCGACTCCGATGGCAATTGGAATGAGGTGCAACGAAATGATCGTTGCCATGCCCAGCAGGCGGTAATACGTTCTTATTTGCGACATGTTAGCCGTGTCTTTGCAGGTTTTCGATAGTAGATGCGGGCAGGTCGTTCATATCCAGGATCATGAAGCCGTCCAGGCAGTCTGAAAAATTGGGATCCAGGTTGAAGCCGATAAACCGCGCATTCTGCCGGAGGTATTGCCGCAGCAAAACCGGGAGGCGGGCGCCTTTCGTTTCCACGCCCTCTATAAATTTGTCCAGTGTAGCCAGGTCGCCGGCCATACTTTCGATCAGCCGGCTGATGTCCACGTCTTTTTCCGATTCCACCTTGAATGGCGTACGGGGGCTCAGGTGCGCTGCCAGTGATTCATTGTAATAGTTTTGTTCGAGAAAGCCGACCATGAGTCCGCGTGCAAGGTCGGAAAACTGCCGGCTGATGCTCACCGGGCCCAAAATATAACGATACTGCGGATGCTGCAACAGGAAAGCCAGAATACCTTTCCACAGCAAAAACAACGGCAGGGGCTTACGCTGGTATGCTTCCACAATATAGGAGCGACCGAGTTCCAGCGCCTGGCCCAGAATCGGAAAAAAGCCTTCCCGAATATGAAAAAGGGAAGAAATGTAAAACCCGTCCACGCCATATTTGGGAAAAATCTCTTCGCCGCAGCCCAGCCTATACCCGCCGGCAATACACTCCGCCGTTTTATCCCAGATGATCAGTTGGCGGTAATACGCGTCGAATTCGTCGAGGTCGCGGCTGCGGCCCGTTCCTTCGCCCACGCTGCGGAAGGTCACCTCGCGCAGGCGACCGATTTCCAGCAACACGTTCGGAATGTGTGCGCTTCCGGCTACGAACACTTCGTAATTCGATTGTTCGAACGTCAGGTGTTGCCGGCGCAGGAATGCTATTTCTGCGGTCAACAGGCTGTGTTCAACCGGTAGCGCAACCGGCTCGGGAGCGGGTTTTTGCAGTATGCGGGGGGTAGTACATTCTGAGTTTACCATGAGGCTATGATGAACTGGACATTCGTTAACTTGACTTAGAGATCTTAAGTCAGTTGTTTTTTATACGCCAGGTATTGTTGCAATTGAGACCGTCCTTCCTGGAGGGTAGCCACCGGCACCCCGCGTTTCCGGTTGGCCTGACTCACCTCGAAAATCAGTCGCCAGTGCCGCCAGAAATCCCGATATGCCCGCCAGGCGCCCACGGAAGGGTCGTACACGTGCGCGGGTTCGCCCAGTACGCCGTTGAGTTCCATCACTTTGATCCTGCCGTTTTTCAGGGCGTTCATGTCCTCGCATTTGAGATCGAAACGCCCGTAGTGGATGCCGCTGATTTGCCGGCAAATACCTTCGAAGGCCTGCAAGAGGTGCGCGTCGATGTGGTGGTTTCCGTTCAGGAACTTGGTTCCCAGGCAGTGGTTGCCGATAGCGCCCAATGGCAGCACTTGTCCGTCCGGCAGTATTTCTTCCAGTTTTGCGCCGTATTCCTGTTCGAGGCGTTCCTGTTGAAACGCCGCCCGTGCGTTTTTCAGGATTAGTTCGCGCACTCTGCTTTTACCGTCGCCTGTCACATGCAGGAATTCCTTGATACAAACCGACGTCACTTCGAAACGGCTTTCTCCGCCCGGAAACAGGATATACAACACGCTTGCCTCCAGGGGCAGCACGATCAACTCCTGCAAAATAAAGGGAACGGGGTAGCGCGCCAGGTGCGCTTTCAGTTCGGCCTCCGAGCGGATTTTTTTCACCAGAAAGCCGCGCTCGCCCACATCCGGTTTGGCGATTACAGGAAAATCCAGGCCGTTTTGCCGCATGGCTTCCACTATTGCTTCCGGACTCATTTCCGGCGTGGCAAGCACCATTTTCGGCAAAATATGCTCTGGCAGCCGTTTGAGAATATCGTGTTTGGATTCGCCCATGGCGCCACCCAGCGGAATAACGGGATTGGCGGCGCTGAAAAAAAGCGGGTGCCGCGCCTTCATCGCAAACCACAGGTAAAAGCCCGCGACAGGCAAATTGCTCAGCCACATGGGCAGGTATTCCCAGGTGGTCCAGCGTACCCAGGCCCGTTTTAGTTTTGAATAGGTCATTAGAGCATGTTAAGATTTCCATTGCCGGGCTGCAAACGGAAAATTTTATTTCAAGCCTTCGTTAAATTTTTCGCCGGATCGCCCGCATCCGACTGCAAAATTTGCCTTGCCTGAAACAAAATTTTCCTGTTTTCGCCTCGGCATGGAAATCTTAACATGCTCTTAGCCGCTCAAAGGTGAGCGCCACGAGGCGCTTTTTCACATCGGAGGGCAATTTATGTAAAAAAAGGTCAAGGTCCGGACAACTACCAGAACAAATTCACTAAAATTTTACACGCCAGCAGGAAAAAAATGACCGCGATAAACCGGTTGATATAGCGCGCAATCTCTGCCGAACGTTCCACCACCCGCTGGGCGGCCCAGGCATACAAACCGAGCGCCGACAAGGTGCCGAGCCCTACGCCAATGGAAAAGAAATACACGGAAAAAGGGCTTTCCGGCCACCAGCCGCTCACTTTCAGCCAGCCGCAATAGGCAAACCAGTAAGGGAGCGCCATCATGTTGAACAGGCTCACGAGCATACCTTTACCGAATTGCCGCCACGGCGACACCTGGGTAATGGCCTCCGTTCGGGGCTGCGGAACCGGCGCCCAAAAAAGGAGATAAGTACCCACGCTGAGAAATACCGCCAGCGCGGCCCATTGAAAATACAGTCCGACCGAAGGGTGCGCCAGCAGCCAGACTGCCGCTGCGCTGGCCAGCCAGGCCTGCCCCGACTCCACCACACTTGCCCCGGACGCTGCCCACAAGGCCGGTTTGATACCTTTTTGAATAGAGGTCTGCGCGATCAGCAGGCTGATGAAACCGGGCGGGAGCGAACCGATCAGACTTAAAAACAAACCCGCAAAAAGTAATGTCATGAGGAAAACCTATTTTCGTTCCGAAATTCGGGCAACATTACGCTGATTCAATCAGAATAGATGAAACGCAAACTTTTTTTCTTCGCATTTGTCGTGGCGGCATACACTTGCTTCGATTAATCTGCCATATTAATTATTTTTCCACAATAACCGATTCTCCACTGCTGTGATCCCGGCAGGTCCATTGCCAGTGTTCTTTGAGGCGCATCTTGCCGTCTTCGCCCCATTCGGGGTAAGAGGTGCAGCGACCGGTCATCATTTCTCCGGCTTTATTGAGGTGGTGGTACACAAATTCGAGCCGTTCGTCGTCGATCACTTTTCCCAGTAAATGGCCTTTGACGATCTCGCCGCCTGCGTAGTCAGCGAACACCAGATCATCCGTTTGGTGGTAGTGAAAGATGGTCTCGGCTGAAACTTCTCCGTTACCGGAGTTGGTCAGGGTGGTAAAAAAACGATTGTCGAGATTGATTTTCATAGTTGATCTCCATGTTTAAAACTCCAGCATCAATTGTTCTCCCGGGCCCACCTGCTCCCGTTGCTGCTCTTCCCGCTCCTTGCGCAGGTTGGAAACGCCCAGCCCCAGCAGCCGCACCTTGCGCTGGATCGCTTCAGTGTCTTCCAGCAGCGGAGCGGCCAACGCGATCATTTCTTCCGCTTTATCGATGTCGTGGTCGAGGGTTTTGGAACGTGTGACGATGCGAAAATCCGCATACCGCACCTTGAGCGTCAGCGTCCTGCCCGGATTGTCGGCACGTTCGATGCGGCGTTGCAGGTCGTCGGCCAGCAGGGCGATCTGTTCCATCATTTCTTCCGTGGTGCCGAGGTCGGTGTTGAATGTTTCTTCCGTGCTGAGCGATTTCCGGATGGAATGGCTTTGCACCGCCCGGTCGTCGATGCCGCGCACGATGTTGTAATAAAACCGGCCGACCTTGCCGAAGCGCCGCACCAGGTCGTGCAGCGCGTGCTGTTTCAGGTCGTGGCCGTTGAAAATGCCCATTTTGTGCATTTTAGCGGTCGTCGCTTTTCCGATGCCGTGAAATTTTTCCACCTCCAGTTTTTCCAGAAATGCTTCCGCTTCATGGGGCAGTATGGTGGCCATTCCGTTGGGTTTGTTGAGATCGGAGGCTATTTTAGCCAAAAATTTGCAGTAAGAAACGCCTGCGGAGGCAGTCAGGTGGGTGGTTTCGAAAATGCGCCGCCGCAATTCGCGGGCGATGATCGTAGCGGAAGGCGGACCGAGTTTCGGATTGGTCACGTCGAGATACGCCTCGTCCAGCGACAGCGGTTCCACCTGGTCGGTGTATTCCAGGAACAAGGCCCGGATTTGCTGCGACACCTCCTTGTATTTTTCAAAATTGGGCCGCGTAAACACCAGGTGCGGGCACAATTGCCGCGCTTTGGCGCCCGACATGGCGGAACGCACGCCGAATTTTCGCGCTTCGTAACTGGCCGCCGCCACCACACCCCGCGGGCCGCCGCCGCCCACCGCCAGTGGGATACCGCGCAGTTCGGGGTTGTCCCGCTGCTCCACGGAGGCGTAAAAAGCATCCATATCGATGTGGATGATCTTGCGCATGTTACCAGTAAAGTGTCAGCAAAAAGAAACTGCCGGCCAGCATGCCCAGCGCCGCGCCGCAAAGCACTTCTTTGAGCGTGTGCCGTAGGAGCACGATCCTCGACCAGCCCAGAATGACGGTGAAAAGCAGGACGGCCACCGCAATCACCGCATTTAACGGATATATCAGAAACGCCAGATAGACGGTAAAACCCACATGCAGCGAGGTTTTCAGGTAAATATTTACCACCTGCGACATTACAAACAGCACCAGCGCGAACAACACCGCCAGTTGCATCGACCGGCTCTGATGCGTGAAATGCAAAATCAGCGTGACGCCGGCCAGGAGCAGGGTAGGGAGGAGGTACCAGGATTGCCGCTGTTTCCGGTTGGATATGTCGTAATTCGTGTATTCTCCTTTCTGTACGCCCCGGTAAGATTTGATGACAATGGGCACTACAATGCCGCCCAGGATGATCAGGGTGCCGAATACAGCATTTCGGGTGCTTTCCGTTTGGAACAAAGCGATCACCGAAAACACGGAAATGGTGAGCAGAGGGTTGCCGAAAGTAGAGATGTAATGCGCGACTTTTGGATTCATAAGCATAATTTCGGGGAAAGATAACGGCTTTGCGGATAAAGCACCCCCCGCATGCTTATTACAAATCTTCCTGCGGGTATTTTGAAAAGTCGCCGCAACCCGTATCTTTGCGCCCGCTATACGGTGCCGGCTCCGTAGTTCAACGGATAGAATATAAGTTTCCGGAACTTAAGATAGTGGTTCGATTCCACTCGGGGCTACATAGCAATCCCATATCGTGTTGATTTTAAACATGGTATGGGATTTTTATTGTGTTTTATGTCATCGCCCGAAGATGCACTTGCAGTCTTTAAACTCCGATGCGCAAAGACACATGAAAAAATCTCCATTAGCAGTGACGCTGGGCGTTTCAGGCCTGGTCGCCCTTCTCGTTACGTATCTGGTAACGTCCTGGTATGTCGATCAGGATACGCGCATTGTATTTCTCATTTCATTTTTTTGTACGGCGCTGCTGATTTGGGTGGGGCGTATGGTAAGGGTTCGTAAAAATTGAAGACTGCTGCCAGTACGTCTGCGCGTGGTGTTTTTTTCAACACCACGCGCGGCGCCTGAGATGGGTTGAGAATAGAAGATAGACTTGGTAAGGCAGAATACTGCTTCTTTACCGCTTACCGCCCCCGCGCCCGCCTTCGTAAAAGCCCTGGTTGGCGCCTTTCTGATCGCCGAGGCCCCGACTACCACCGCCTTTGCTGTCTTCGCTGCGATCGTCATTTTTGTTGGCGCCATCACCGCCTTCCAGGAAGGGTTGCTTTTGCGGCTTGGGGCCGCCGCGTTGTTTTTTGCTTCGGGCAGGAGGGGCAACTACTTTATCTTTTTCGTTTTTCATGGCGCAAGATTTAAAAGGTGAAAATTGCTTTTTTAAAAAACATGAAAAATAGACGCCACTTTAAAAAAGCATAAATAATACATAATCAAGTAATTAAGGCGGAATTTATTGCTCAAATGGTGCTGAAACGGCCCCCTTACCCCGGGTGTCATCCTGAGCACAGCAGGCATGATTCTGCACTATACTCGGGCAGTCGCCATGGAGCGCGATCTTGCGGAAGTAATGCTCAGTCGCGTACATTTATGCATAGTACGTACCTTATCATAACCCACTTTCAACGGACAAACCATGTATTTAAAAAACATTCTCTTTCTAATGATCGCCCTGACGATTGCACATGCAGGGTTTGCCCAGGACAAAAAGAACAGATTGTCTGAAATAATGACGGCCTATCATGACTACAATATGTTTGACGGGGCGGTACTGGTGGCTGAAAACGGGAAAATTATTTACCAGGACGCTTTCGGCCTGGCCAATCGGGAATGGAATATTCCGAACCGGACCGATACAAAGTTCATGATCGGCTCTGTTTCAAAGCCTTTGACTGCTATGTTGGTACTCATACAGGTACAAAAAGGCCTGATTCATTTAGACAGCACCGTGGGTGATTATTTACCCGAATTTAAAAACAAGCCTGCCGAAAAAGTAACCGTCAGACAATTACTGAATCATACCTCCGGCCTGCCCAATTATGATATTATCAAAGACTTTTTTCCAAGAATAAGTCGCCGGAATTTCACCAGGGAAGAATATATGCGGGTATTTATAGACGCTTCGCTTGCCTTTACTCCCGGCGCCCATTATGCCTACAGCAGCTGGGGGTATTTTACTTTGGGTTATATCATGGAAAGGGTTACCCAAAAATCGTACGCCCAACTCATGTTTGACGATATTTTTAATAAACTGGACATGGATCATTCCGGCTCTTATTATCACACCCAGATCGTGCCCAACCGGGCTACCGGTTATGATTACAGTTTTGGCGGTTATACGTCCTCGGATTTCAGAGACCAGTCGAATACGATGGGAACCGGTGATCTCTATTCCACCGTAGAGGACCTTTTCAAATTTCATATGGCTTTGGCCGACAACACTTTATTGAACAAAGAACTGACGGCTGAAATGTTTACGCCCGGTATAGAACTGGCCCAGTACGGGTATGGCTGGTTTAATAAACAGTTTAAATATACAAGTACGGATAGTGTGGCTTCCAATTTTCACCTGGGCATGACCGACGGATTTATTTCTTTTATTCGCAGAATCCCATCTACCAAAAGTGTAGTGGTCATCCTTTGTAATAGTTCGCCCACCGATTTTTTTGGCATCACCACCAATTTATACAAAGTATTGTATGACAAGCCGGTTACGTTGAAGCAGCCTGTGCACAAAAAAATGGAGACGTACATCGAACAAATGGGCGCTGAAAAAGCGTTGGCCGAATATAAAAAAATGAAAGCCGATTCGGCACATTACTATATCGACTGGATATCCATGAATTTCATTGCACAGCAGTTGCTTACATTAAAAAGATATGAGGACGCCAAAGTGATTTCGGAAAACAATGTGCATGAGTTTCCGAACAAGGATTTAATTCTGGTTACGATGGCCAATATTTACCTGGCACTAAATAAAAAGGAAGCCGCTATTGAATTTTATAAAAAAGCGCTGCAAATAACGCCGATGTATGAAGAAGCGAAAAACAGGTTAAAGGAGTTAGGCGGGAAATAGGTGTCATTCTGGAGTGCAGCGATGGAATGGCACCAGAACCTGATCTGTGCGTGGAATGTCCGGCCATTTGCCTGAACGGTATTGAAAAGAAGGAATACCCGCCGGGCTGTAAACCGCCCGCAACAAAGCAGAAATTTTGCCACCCGTTACCGTTTCACGCTGCACGGGTTAAGGATCATTTATAAAAATATATGTTTTAAATGTTTGTATTTAACTATATTTTAAAACAAATAGGTTTTAATTGCGCCGTCAAATCATAACAATGAGAAACTATGCGAACGGAAAAGCAGAATGCTGCCTGGTCCGTCCTTCGGTTATTTAGTGTCTCCAAAACCAGTGAAATTTTTATAATCCGGGTTGCCGGCCATGTTGCTGCCGGCTTTCCTTCCCCTGCCGAAGATTTTTTTGAAGGTCCGATCGACCTTCGTGCCGAACTGATTCCGAATCCCGACGCTTCATTTATTGTAAAAGTGCTGGGCAACTCCATGCAGGACGCGCAGATCAGCGACGGCGACGTGCTGATCATTGACCGCTCCGTGCGGCCTACGAACGGCTGCATTGCAGTTTGCTTCCTCAACGGCGAATTCACGGTGAAACGGCTGGAAATCCGTGGGAAACTGGTTCGCCTGTTGCCGTCGAATCCGGCGTTTCAGCCGATCGACCTGGCCGAAGGCGACGAACTCACCGTTTGGGGCGTGGTGACCTACGTGATTAAAAAACCGGTGTGACATGGTAGGACTATTGGATATCAACAGTTTCTACGTGTCGTGCGAACGGCTGTTCGCGCCCGGACTGAACGGCCGGCCGGTGGTAGTACTCTCGAACAATGACGGGTTCGTGATATCGCGGTCGAACGAAGCGAAAGCGCTCGGTATCCGTATGGGCGCTGCGGTGTTCGAGATCAGGGACCTCGTTCGAAAGGAAGGTGTAAAAGTTTTTTCGAGCAATTACCCTTTGTACGGCGACCTGTCGGCCCGGGTGATGAATACGATCAGGCGCTACGCACCGGCGACGGAAGTGTACAGCATCGACGAGGCGTTCATGGATTTTTCGGGTATGCAGTGGTTCGACCTGCAAAAACTTGCCCTGAAGATCCGGAAAGCCGTGCTGAGGGAACAAGGCCTGCCCTGTTGCATAGGTGTAAGTGAAACCAAGGTGCTGGCCAAACTCGCCAACCGGCTCGCCAAGAAGGACCTGCAGGGGCCCGGCGTGCGCCTGCTTCCGAGCGCCACGTGCGCGCTGGATCTGGACCGCGTGCCGGTTGGAGACATCTGGGGCATCGGCGGCCGGTACGCGGCCTTTCTGGAAAGCCACGGGATCAAAACCGCTTACGAATTTACCCAGGTGCCCGGCCCATGGGTTCGGAAGCACCTGACTGTCGTCGGGCTCCGGATTCAGATGGAACTACAGGGCATTCCCTGTATTCCGTTCGAATCCGTTCCCGAGCAAAAGCAAACCACCGGTTCTTCGCGCACGTTCAAAATCTGCCTGACCACGCAAACCGAATTGAGCGAGGCCCTGGCCGATTTCGCGGCGCGCGCCGGCGAGAAAATCCGCAAGCAAAACAGCGCGGCGTCGATTCTGACGGCTTCCATCGAAACGGACCATTTCCGGAAGGATCAGCCGCAGTACGGCCGGTCGTTTTCGGTGTCGTTTACTACGCCGACGAATTCAACGATTCTGCTGGCAAAGGCAAGCCGGTACGCTCTGGAAAGGATTTTCAGGGACGGATACCCGTACAAGCGGGCTTCGGTGATGCTGTCGGGGCTGGTGCCGCAGGAAAGTGTTTTGCCCACGCTTTTTGACGGGACGGATCACGACAAGCACCGGCGTTTGATGCTGGCCATGGATGCGGTGAACGGCCGCTTCGGGAGAAATGCCGTGCGGACGGCCGGGCAGACGGCGGGCGGGGTGGCGAAGTTGACGCATCAGGGAGCGCTGTCGGCGGGGTTTACGACGCGGTGGGGGGAGGTGCTACAGGTGAAGACACACTGTTGCAGCGTTATTTTTTCCAGACATTATTGACAAATTTCAGTTTGCTGATTGAAATAGTAACGCCGGCTCCGTTTTCGTCACCATTGCTATCTTCATTTTGTACATCCGGGTTGCAGGCCGGTCAGGATAAAAAATCTTCAATGAAAAACCGCATGTTGCAATACATACGCTCCCGCTCCAGCCAGATACCCCAATACTGCCCAACCCATAATACGCCTCAAATACCAGAAGAAGTCGATTTTTTCCATGCCCATCGCCGCTACTCCCGCTGCCGATCCGATAATCAGGGCACTGCCGCCTGTACCGGCGCAATAGGCCAGGAATTCCCAAAAGTAGTGATCGGTCGGATATTGCTCCAGGCTATACATGCCCTGTGCAGCGGCTACCAAAGGCACGTTATCCACGATAGCCGACAGGAAGCCGATAATGATACCGATAGCAGTGATATTACCTACGGTTCTGTCGAGCCATTCCGCTACAATTGTAAGTACACCTGCACTTTGTAAAGCGGAAATAGCAACCAGTATGCCCAGAAAAAACAAAATGCTCGGCGTATCAATTTTCCGCAAGGCGTGATTTACAGACAATACGCCCTTTTCCGCTTCATCCTTCCCACTGTGCAGCATTTCCGTTACCATCCATAAAATACCCACGCAAAGCAACATACCCATGAATGGTGGCAAATGTGTAACGGTCTTGAACACCGGCACAAATAACAATGCGCCAATACCGAACCCAAATACCAGGTTCTTATCTGACGTCCGCGTGGCGGGCAGGATTCTTTCAGGCGCTACCGGCGTGCCGATCTTGCCTTTCAGGCGCAAACTCAACAAGGCCAGCGGGACAATCAGACAAACAATACTTGGAAGCAGCAGCATTTTCACAATATTCAAAGCCGAAATCTGTCCGCCTATCCACAGCATCGTCGTGGTGACGTCGCCCAATGGCGACCACGCTCCACCGGCATTGGCGGCGACCACTACCATACCGGCAAAAAGCAGGCGGTCTTCCCGGTCGTCGATCAGTTTCCGCAGGAGAGACACCATGACAATGGTTGTGGTGAGGTTGTCCAGCACGGCAGACAGGAAAAATGTAATCCAGCAGATCAGCCACAACAGGCGCCGTTTGTCGGTTGTACGAATCCGTTCCGTGATCAGGTCGAACCCGTCGTGCGCATCGATCAGTTCAACAATGACCATCGCGCCCAGCAGAAAAAACAGAATACCGCTTATTTCGCCTAAATGTGTCTCCAGATCATGTAATGCCGTTTCGTGTTCGGGAACAGTCAGTATCCATACAGTCCAGCACAACACACCGGCGACCAGCGCGCTGGCGGCTTTATTGATGTGGATAGAATGTTCCAGGGTAATGGCCAGGTAGCCGACGATGAAAATCAGGATAATGAGCCAGATCATAACAGAGAATTAGGTGAAGAAAAATCGAACACGCTCGTAACAATACTTATTACAAAGTTTGCTTCCCTTGCAACAGCTACTTTCAAAGGTATGTTCGCTCTAAGTCAGCAAAATGCATTTTGCTGACTTTCGTCAGGTTTTCACTCCCTGGTCATCCCGATCTTTGTAGTTCGTCGACTCAGACGAATTTTCAGAACCTAAATTTTCGATATGTTTATAGGAAAGATGATCGGACTCGCTTCGATACTGATATTTTCGGGCTTTGTGCTGAATGCCCAACAACATGATGCATTCTTTACAGCCCTGTATACGGAGCAATGGGAAAAAGCGGTCACCATTCAGGAAAAGGTAGTCAAAACTGCTCCCAACGAATGGTTGAACCGGATGTATCTGGCAGATGCTTATAATGCTGCAAGTCGGCCGCTCGACGCCAGATCGACTTTACTGGAGGCTGCCCGGTACAATGATAAAACCGCCTATACCTACATACTTGAAGGGCGGATCGCAATGACGGAAGACCGTATGGAAGACGCCATTGCGTTGTTTGCCAAAGCCGCTAAAAGCGGCCGGAAAGATGCCGTAGTGCATCGCCTGATCGGCGAATCCTGGCTGTATGGCAGGCACCGTGATCTTAACCGGGTCGAAGATGCCCTGTTGGAAGCGCGGAAGCGTGATGCGAACGATTTCCAGACGCAAATGGATCTGGGATATTACTACCTGGTTGCGACGAAAGGAGGGGAAGCACTGACATATTTCGACCAGGCACAGGCTATTCTTCCGAAGAGCCCACTGCCCGCGCTGATATCTGCATTCACGTATAAGAGTGCTCAACTCCCCGAAAAACAACTGGAATTTCTGGACAAGGCGCTGGCTTTAAATCCGACTCTTGAAGAAGCGATCCGGCAAAAAGCGGAGTTGTTTTACTACAATAAGCGGGACTATAACCAGGCTGCCGCTACGTATGCACGTTTGCTGGAAATCAATCCGAATACGGCCATCGAAGATAAAATGGCGTACGTGAACAGTCTCTTTCTGACTAAAAAATACGATGAAACCATCACCTGGGTAGAAAAGATCATCAGCGAAGATGGAAGTCGCAACTATCTGCGTCGCCTGGCAGCATATTCCAAATATGAAACCGGCGACTACGCTACCGGAAAATCGATCCTGGACGACTACTTTACCCGTGTCGACAGTTCGAAGATCATTCCGGAAGACTACGAATATTACGCCCGTTTCCTGCAACAGGACAAGCAGGATTCTCTGGCTTCCGTCTATTACGAAAAAGCAGTTCAACTGGACCCCACACGCTGGGAGTTGTATGCTGATATCGGTGCAATGCGGTACAAAAACGCAGATTACCAGGGCGCAATAGAAGCGTATGATAAACGGCTGGATTCCCTGGAGACGCGAACAGCCCTCGATTATTATCAATTGGGCGTGGCACTTTATATGCTGCGGGATTCGGGCGCTTACGAACGCGCTGCCGAACAGTTCGTCAAGGTAAGTGAAATCGTGCCTGATAAAACGACCGGCTGGTTGATGCTGGCGAAAACTTTATCCAAACTGGAGCCCGATGTGGAGAAAAATCCGGAAAACACTGCTGCATTCGGACGGGCCAGGGATGCGTTCGAGCACTTTGTCGCTATTGCGGAGTTAAAGCCGGACGAGTATAAAAAAGACCTGATCGCTGCTTACGAATACCTGGCTTATTACCATCTTCTGAACAAATCTCCTGAAACGGTGACCTTGTTTCAGCAGAAACTGCTCGAACTCGATCCTGAAAATCAGATAGCAGGCGATTTGGAAGACTGGTTAAAATCAGCGCCGGAAGAGGATTAATGCTGAAATCACAAAATGCCCTGAAATCCGGAATCTATACCCGGCGAGAGCCCCGCCTTTTCCCACAAAACAGCGGGTTTTTCCAGGATAATTTTCCGGCCTTTCACGGTAATCGCTCCGGATTCCTTCAAGACTTTCAACTGTCGGATAAGGCTTTCCGGAGCGGTACCGATATACGCGGCCAGGTTCTCTCTTGTAAAATTGAGTACCCCGGTGGCGTGTGGAAGTTCCCTGAATTTTTCGTCGAGGACCAGCAGTGCGAGCGCCACCCGTTCACTGACCGGTTTCTGCGCAAATACACTCATTTTATTGACGAACAGACGGAATTCGTGCCCTAAATAATAAAAAAATGCGGCATTCATTTCGGGCGATTCGCGCAGGTGATGTTCGAAATACCGGCGTGGAATACAGTCGACCATACAATCTTCGATGGTTTCCACGTATACCGGACTGTTTTCATCGCATACGATAGACCGGTATCCGAAAAATTCGTCTTTCCCCAAAAAATAAATGATCAGTTCCGATCCGTTCTTGTCGATGATAAACACTTTCAGGCGGCCTTTACGAATAATATACAAACCTCTCGGATGGCTGCCTTCACTGTAAATGATTGTTTTTTTGGCATAGGCTTGCGATATGCTGACCGCATTCAATGCATCCCACACCGCAGGCGGCAGGATTTCCCAGAATGGCTGGGGTTTAAAAAAGAAGTTGCGGAGTTCGGATGGCATCTTTTATTGCGTCGGCGCGGTAACAGATTTTTGAGTGGAATAAGGGCTAAAATCAGAGGGGTAATTTCTGCGAATCTTCCTGGCTGGCATATTCTCCGGGCGGATCGGGCAGTGTTTTCACGACAGAATGCTGTAATGAAATAACCGAAGAAGCGGAATACAAGCCCATCCCTGAACCGGAGAACGTGTAATCTATCAGCGTAAGTTTTACCGTGCCGTCAATCGACAACTCGATATAATTGCCGTAGCGGATCAGTTTGAACCAGATGGAATGGTTCTGGGGGATGCCGAACGTGGCGGTCTGGATATTGTAAAAAATAAAATTTTCCCGGCTGTTCAAAGGATTGAACCCCCACGTACGGATATTGGCGATACCGGTGGAAAGGTCGAAAGAAATAAAGTAACCGTTTCCTTCCGGGTCTATGTCGGTCACCAATCCGAGTTTTCCAAGTCCTTCCACTGTCAGCATGCCTTCCCAGATAAAACTGGCCGAGGGTTTTTCAAAACAAAAAATCTCGTAGCCGCTTCTGGTTCCGCAGGTCCATTTGTCCGGCGCTATGTGACACGATGCCGTCGGATTGCCGAATACGCTTGTCAAGGTGCCCATTTGCTCCTGCCGGAGCGTTTGTTTGACCATTTGTTCCCAGCGGTAATAACTTTTCAGCAACAGCCTTCCCGCCTCGTCGGTCACCAGTTCTTTCGGCGGCGGCAGTACCCGCAGTGTATTCACATTTCCGTGGGCATAAAAAAAGTGATAGACGAGCAGGTGCTGCCCGTCCTGTGCCGTACGGGCGGCATAATTTCCCTGTGGCAACAGCACATCGGCATCGAAAGACTGGTATTCTCCAAGAAAATCCGATGCCACCCAATACCGCACTTTTATGTCTTCCCGGATAGAGCCCAGCAAATAAAACCGCCCGTTCAACTCGAACAGGCACGGACATTCGATGTCGTCGTAGGCCATCGGGTACAGCAGCGGCGGCATAAGTTCGTAAGCGTGTTCGGTTAATTTAACAAGCCCGACGCAACCTCTCCTGGAAATGGGCCCGGTCGTCGTACGGGTAGCGATCAGAAGATATACGTCCCCGCCGTATTCGAACCGGAACGGGTCGCGAAAACTCAGCCAGGTTCTCGGATTGGTTTTACTGGTTTCATAATAAATCCCCTTGGGCTCGATGGGGAAAATGTTTTTCGGGTTTTTCGTCCAGTCTGTCAGGTTCGTCGATTCGGCAAAACCTACCCTGGAAATCACACCCCGGTCTTTTCGTTGCAGGCCGGTATAGTACATTTCGAACTTGTCGTCCACTTCGCATACATGCATGGTCCAGAGCATATCGTCGTCCCATTCGCCGGGATGCCCGACGAACAAAGCGTTGTTCACTCTTTTCCATGAAATGCCGTCCCTGGATACGGCATGGGCGATATAATCATGATTGGGAATAATCAAATGATACAAATGATACACCCCTTTGTGAATAATGACGGTGATATCGCCGATTTCCCAATCACTGAATCCTGATCCTGAATACATAATAGTCAAATTAAAACACCGGCGGTGAATGCACGCGCCGAATCAACTCTTTCTTCCTAAACAGAACCGTTTTTCCATTATTTTGTTAATTTTGTTTGCCCGGCGTCCTCCTGAACGCCCTGCGCTGCCAGGTTGGTGCATATGCCTCCACGCGCATGGATCTTGTTATCCACATGATTTTTTCCAAATTTTAGTAATGCACGGCCTCCCGCTGCGTGGGGTCAAAAAACGCATTTATATGAAAAAAGGTTATTACATTCAATTATTTAGCCCACACGGGCTTATACGATTCAAAGACCCCGAAATTGGCAGAGACAGGGATACGGGCGGACAGGTAAAGTATGTCCTGGAATTGCTCGAATCCCTTTCCATGCACCCTGAGGTGCGGAAAGTGGATCTTTTTACCCGCAGAATAGTCGACAAACGCGTTTCCGTTTCCTACGAAAAAGAAGTCGAGGTGGTGAATGAAAAAGCGCGGATCATCCGTGTGCAGTGTGGCGGACAGGTGTATCGCTCGAAAGAAACACTGTGGGATTTTCTGGAAGAATTCGTTGACAAAACCATTCGTTTTATTGACCAGGAAGACGACTTTCCGGACGTGGTTCACGGCCATTACGCCGATGGAAACTACCTGGCAGAGCAGATGAGCGAGATATACGGGGCACTGTTTCTGGCCACCGGTCATTCGCTCGGCAGAAATAAAAAGAATATGCTGCTGCGGGAAGGTATGACGCCCGAACAGATCAATGAGACGTTCAACATGGATCGGCGCATCGAAGTGGAAGAACGTGTATTAAAAAGTGCCGATATGTTTATCGTGAGCACGGACTATATCATTGGCACACAATATGCGCAGTATGAAAATATCGGAGATGCCAAATTCAAGGTGATCCCGCCGGGCGTAAACGCGAAGGTTTTTTACCCGTTTTACCGCCTGGATATGCCTTCGTTTCACATGTCCATCGAGCAGGAACAGGCTTTTTACCGCGTGAATTCCGATATAGAACGATTCCTGTTCAACCCCCAGAAACCCCTGATTCTTTCCATCGGCCGGGCCGATAAACGGAAAAATTTCGAAACCATCATTCAGTCTTACGGGCAGGATAAGGAGTTGCAGGCGATGGCCAACCTGGCAATATTCGCCGGGGTGCGGAAAGACATCAGCCAGATGCCCGCCGACGAAAAAGACATATTGACCAACCTGCTGTTGCTGCTGGACAAATATGATCTGTACGGGAAAATGGCCATCCCGAAGAAAAATGACCCGCAACTGGAAGTGCCCGAAATTTACCGGCTCGCAGCGAGGAAAAAAGGGGTGTTCGTGAATGCGACACCGGGTGAAAACTTCGGTCTGACGATTGTGGAAGCCTCTGCCTGCGGTCTGCCGGTCATCGCTTCGCCTACAGGGGGGCCGAAGGAAATACTCGAACAGTGCAACAACGGCTTGCTGGTGAATGTGGATGACCCGCAAGCCATCGCCGAAGCGCTCAAGAAGATCATTGCAGATCAGGCGCTGTGGGAAAAGTATTCCGCCAACGGCATCATGTCCTCGAATCAGTTGTACTCCTGGAGTACGTTCGCCGATGAGTATATAAATACGATTAATGATCTGGCCGGTCAAAATAATGACCATACAAACCGCCCGGCACATAAAACCGCTTACGGAAAGAAACTTGCCAACGCCGAATTGTTTGTCATAGCAGACGTGGACGGGACCCTTATAAACGGCGACGATGCGGAAGGACTAAAAGAATTTACGGAATGGATCAAAGAAAGCCGGGGGCGGGTAGCGTTCGGAGTGGCCAGCGGCAGAAACCGGTTCATGACACAAGCGGTTTTTGATCAGCATGATCTTCCAAAACCCGATATCCTGATCTGTTCCGCCGGGTCCGAAATTTACTACACCGAACAATTTATCCCCGATAAAGGATGGGAAAGCCATATCGACCGGCAGTGGAAAAGGAA
>JAKQJD010000572.1 GCA_029561355.1 Bacteroidota bacterium
GAAATCCAAAATCAACAAACTGTACTATCTTGGCCCCCTGAAACCAATTATTAGCGAACTATATGAATCTTTTTGCAAAGAAATCTTTGAACACGCTGTTGAATGAAGCGGCGGAAGAAGGGCAGGGCACCCTGCGCCGGCACCTGAGCGCCACCAATCTCATTCTGCTGGGCATCGGCGCCATTATCGGAGCCGGTTTGTTTGTGCGTACGGCTGCAGCGGCTGCCGAACACGCCGGACCGGGCGTTACCTACAGTTTTATCATCGGCGCCGTAGGTTGCGCTTTTGCCGGGTTGTGTTACGCAGAATTCGCTTCCATGATCCCGATTTCCGGGAGCGCCTACACGTATTCCTATGCTACAATGGGTGAATTTATCGCCTGGATCATCGGCTGGGATTTGGTGCTGGAGTACGCCCTGGGCGCCGCTACCGTATCCATCGCCTGGTCGGAATACCTGAATAAACTACTCGAACAATTTTTCGGGCGAGGGGCAGTCATACCCTATGAATGGTGTCACTCACCTTTCCAGACCTCTCCCGACGGCGTAAACGGCATCATGAACCTGCCGGCGCTCTTGATCCTGCTGATCCTGACGGTGATACTTATCCGCGGTATCCAGGAATCGGCCACCATAAACGGTATCATCGTAGCGGTGAAAGTGGTGATCGTACTGCTGTTCATCGCGCTGGGCTGGTCGTTTATCAATCCTGCCAACCACGAACCAATGATTCCTGCGGTTTCCACGTATACCAATGCGCTCGGGAATACGCACAGTTTCGGCGGCTGGGGCGGCATATTGGCCGGAGCCGGGGTGGTGTTTTTCGCGTTCATCGGGTTCGATGCGGTGTCTACGGCAGCGCAGGAAACAAAAAACCCGAAACGAGACATGCCCATTGGCATCATGGGTTCGCTGGCCATTTGTACCGTTTTGTACATCCTGTTCAGTTACGTACTGACGGGTATGGCCAACTACACCGAATTCCGTTCGGAAGGCGCCGAAGCCTCGGTTACCTATGCCATCAGTACGTACATGACCGGCTACGGATGGCTGGCCAAATTAGTTACGGTGGCGATCCTCTTCGGTTTCTCTTCCGTTATTCTGGTGATGTTGCTCGGCCAGAGCCGCGTATTTTACTCCATGTCAAAAGACGGACTGGTACCGAAAGTATTCTCCGAAATCCACCCGAAATTCCGCACGCCATGGAAATCAAACTGGCTGTTCCTGGGTTTTGTCGGCATCTTCGCGGCCTTCGTGCCGGGTAGTATCGTCGGCGACATGACCAGTATCGGCACCCTGTTCGCATTCGCGCTGGTATCCATTGGCGTGATCGTGATGCGCAAGAGCGATCCGAATGCCGTCCGTCCGTTCAAAACGCCGCTGGTGCCGCTGGTGCCGATTCTGGGTGCAGGCGTATGCGGCGCTATGATTTTCGGTCTGGGTCTGGAAAACTGGGTGCGTCTCATCATCTGGCTCGTAATCGGCCTGGTGATCTACTTCGCATACAGCCGTTACAACAGCAAGGTCCAAAAGAATCTGTAAATAATTGACGCGAAGGGTTCTCCCGGATGTTGACTTGTTTTATCAAAATCCGGAACGATTCCTGTCCGGAGCCTATCCGAAAACTGCATTTCCAGGCTACATGCGGTTTTCGGGTAGGCTTTTTTTATACTTTTAAAACGTACAGCAAATGAAAATTTCCTGGCAAGGCGTCTACCCCGCCCTCACGACTCCTTTCACCTCCGACGACCGCATCGATTACCCTGTTTTTGAAAAGAACCTGCACGCCCAACTCGAAGCGGGCGTCGACGGCGTTATCCTCGGCGGCACACTCGGCGAAGCCAGCAGCCTGCTGAATGAGGAGAAATACGATCTCGTGCGTTTCACCGTGGATAAAGTGCAGGGCCGGATCCCGGTCGTGATGAACATCGCCGAACAAACCACACGGGCCGCCATGGCCGCCGCCCAGGTTGCCGAAGACTGCGGCGCCAGCGGACTCATGCTGCTGCCGCCCATGCGCTACAAAGCCGACGACCGCGAAACGCTGGAATATTTCCGGGCCGTGGCCGACACCAGCGCGCTGCCCGTTATGATCTACAACAATCCGGTGGACTACAAGATTCTCGTGACGCTGGACATGTTTGAGGAAATGGCCGCATGGCCGACTATTCAGGCGGTCAAGGAAAGTACCCGCGACGTGAGCAATGTGACACGTATGATCAATCGCTTCGGCGACCGGTTCAAAATCCTTTGCGGCGTGGATACGCTGGCGCTGGAAAGCCTGTTCATGGGCGCCGACGGCTGGGTAGCCGGACTGGTAGACGCATTTCCCCGGGAAACGGTTGCGATTTACCGCCATGCCAAAGCCGGCCGACACGCCGAAGCGCTGGCCATCTACCGCTGGTTTTTACCCTTGCTGGAACTCGATATTCACCCGAAACTGGTGCAGTACATCAAACTGGCGGAAACCGCCACCGGACTCGGCACCGAACACGTGCGCGCACCCCGGCTGCCGCTGGAAGGCGAAGAATACGCGGCGGTGTGGCTGGTGATTCAAAAGGCGCTGGCAAACCGGCCGGGTTTGATTTGAGATGTAAGATTACATGACGTAAGATTTAAGATTTGGAACGCGACATCACGGACA
>JAKQJD010000577.1 GCA_029561355.1 Bacteroidota bacterium
TTTTACATCGGGCGCGGACACGCCGAAGGGGTTTTCATTCCAGGTAGCCTTCGGAGTAAACCAGGAACGTATATTCAGGTTTACGGCTTTGTCCGGCGAAAGGTTGGAAGGTGGAATTTGTTTGCCTCCCTGGCCGAATGCCTGAAGTGTCGCCAGGCATATCACGGCGGATAGTAAAATGTGTTTCATGTAAAAGAGAAATTGAGTCGGTTTAAAATTCCTGTAAAATTCCCTTATATGCTGTGAAACAACGGTGAAACCACGGTGGACAAAATGGGGTACATGCAATCATGCAGATGGAATACGTTAAAAATTTTCATCTTTGAATCTCAGAATCCATTTACTCCCGGGTTGCACGATCGTTGCCGGAGCCTTCCTACCTTCAAATCCATTCACAACCGACTACCGACCAAAATGAAACTTTTTCCTAATCTTTTATTATTGGTATACCTGGGGTATGCCGTCGGTGTTTCCGCACAAACCAGTTTCCGGGAAGGCTTCGAAAAAGCCGCCCCCATCCCGCTGGCATCCCCCCTTTCTTTGGAAGAAAAGGTGAAAATCCACCAGGATTTTCTGGACAAAAGCATCCGGGCCGGCGATACCCTGACACAATTGTACGGCCACGTATACCTCTTTACCGACTACGTCAGGGCAGCACATTACACGGAAGCGACCGCTCATTTGCTGGAAGCGGAAAGCCTCGCAAATGCATCGGGCAAACCCGGCTGGCAAGGCTGGATTGCACACAGGCGGGGGATCCTGAATCTTCGGCTCGACGACAAAAGGGAAGCCATCGTACAATATGAAAGGGCGGTGGCACTTTGCAGGGCAGGGGGCGACAGCCTGTGCGTGGCGGAAAGCCTGGAACAAATCGCTACGATGTACAGTGTGCTGGATGATTTTGAAGAGGCATACCGATACTTTAAAGTGGCGATTCCCATGATTGAAAAATACGCTAAGGAATCATCCGTGGCCGGGACGCTGGCCAATTTCGGCGGCTTGCTGACCCGGGACAACCGTCCTGCCGAAGCCATTCCCTACTTCGAGCGCTCTATCGCCATCTACCAAAAAATCGGGCCGCTGCTCGAAGAAATGCAATCCTGGAACAACCTGGGCGAAGCCTATTACGAGGTTGGAAATTTCAACAAGTCATTGAAAATTTTTAACCACTGTGTCGAAGTGAATAAAGCGCATGGCTTTATTAGGGAATTGGTCTTCAACTATTCGGGCCTGGCAAAGTTATACGTGGCTAAGGGCGATATGGATAATACCATCACGTACATAAACAATTATTATGATTTGCGTGACAGCCTGGTCGGAGCCGAAACACATAAAGAAATTGCGGACCTGGAATTCAAATACGCCAGCCAGCAAAAAGAACTGGAACTACAGAAAAGCCGGGTAGCACTCGGCGAAGCGCAACGCAAGCTGGAACGCGGGGCCCTGATCTTTTTGCTGGTGCTTTTGCTGGTCGCTTTCGGACTATGGCGCTGGCGCATACAAGCACGTACAGCGCGACGCGAGCAAACCCTGAACCGGGAAAACCTGGAAAACCTGACCCGTATTCTGCTTGAAAAAAACGCACGCCTGGCAGCCCTGGAAGCACAGGACTCGTCCGCTTCCGAATCCGGCGTATTCGAGGAAAATCTGTATGACCAGCGTATTCTGACCAATGAGGACTGGGATTCATTCAAAGTTTACTTCGAACGGGCATACCCCGGCTACCTGCTGCGGCTGCGCACTTCGCACCCTTCGCTCAGCGACTCCGAAGAGCGCCTTTTTCTTTTTATCAAACTCAACCTGACAACCCGGGAGGCCGCGGCGATCCTCGGCATCTCCGCAGAGAGTGTCAAAAAAACGCGGCAACGCCTGCGTCAACGGCTCAATCTTGCCCAGGAAGCGGTGCTAGAAGCATACGTGCGGGCTTTTTAGCCGGTTGTTGCCCTCTCCGGACGCTTGTCCGGCAGGGCAATGTTATTTGCCTTAATGTTCTGATACCACGGCTTTCTCTACTACGAATGCATTCCCTTTTTCCCAGCGGAAATAATA
>JAKQJD010000098.1 GCA_029561355.1 Bacteroidota bacterium
CCTTTTACGAAAGTAAAAGAAGGGTGGGTCAACACATCGCGCAAGTTGCCGATGTTTCCGGCGTAGGTCAGCAGATCCAGTCCGATGATTTTCCGTTCGGGGTATTTTTTTAGATAAAAGGAAACGAAATTGCTCCCGATAAAGCCCGCGCATCCGGTAACTAAAAGGCTCATTGTCTCCTCCGATCGCTATGATACGTTCGTTGTTTCGTTAAGCATATCGCGGTATTGCGAAAAATCTGTTTAGGGATCTCCGTTTTCGAAGGGATCGTGGGCTTCAGATTTTTCACGAAACCACCCCACGATAACAGACTCTCTCTTCACGAATAAAGAAAACGTTCTCACGCAGCTAGTGCGACCTCTTGAGCGCCTCGGAGCGCCCAACTTTAGTTGGGCATGCTTTTCTCTTTCACGAGGCTATCGCGAAGAAAACGTTCTTCGTTTTTTGCGACGGCGCGATACCCGTAACCAAATGCCTGGATGAAACAAACCCGGGATCGCGCGGTCGCGAAATAATAGACCGCGGGTTTCGGATTTTTCACGAAACCAACCCGCGTTAACCCTAAATCAAACGCGGGGCAAGAAGCGCAACCCGCTTCTTGCCTGCCGAAGCCCGCAAAGGACTGCGCTCCGCTTGCTTCGCCGCTCGCGCTGTCCTTTGCGGGGCTAAAACCTAAGGCTGAACCTAATTCAAGTTCAAAACCTTGCAAAAGGTAAAAAGGTAAAAATCCAAAAGTTAAAAAACCGTCCTGACAAGGCGAACACCAAGGGAGTAGTTGCTGTACGTCGGCGCGTAGTAGTACCGATACGCCACGCGGCAGGACTGCTCGTAGCCGTTCCAGCCGCCGCCCCGATTCACCCGGTCGGCGCCGCTGTCAGGACCGATGGGATTGGTTTGACCAGACGGGGAATAGTCACCTTTCCTGTCGTGGCACCATTCCCACACGTTCCCGCTCATATCGTACAGTCCCAGTTCGTTCGCCTTTTTCTGGCCTACCGGTTGGGTTTTGCCGCCGGAGTTGTCCCTAAACCATCCCACTTCGTTCAGGGTGTTGCTTCCCGCGTATTTAAACCCTTTTGAACCGGATCCTCCGCGGGCCGCGTACTCCCATTCCGCTTCCGTCGGCAATCGGTAGCCTTCCACCTGCGTGATGTCTTTGGTGACCTTCCCGTTTCTGTCCAGCAGGTTTCCGTCCTTGTCATAGGCCACTTTTAACCCTTCTTTTTGGCTAAGCCGG
>JAKQJD010000603.1 GCA_029561355.1 Bacteroidota bacterium
AAACGGAAAACCGTACCAGAAACCATACGCCGCCCATAATCCGATGCCGCCCAGAATACCGCCCACAATCAGGGCAAAACGAAGATAAATATTGATCGTAAACATGAAGTTCAAAAATGTTTAGTTATTCGGGGCAAAAGTAAGGAAGTAGCGCTTCAAAAACTGCCTATCTGATTTTTTTAAACGACATCTGCCCGTTGGCTGCCCCGATCGCCACATATTGCAGTGTATCCGGGTCGCATTTTACCACCCGGTTACACTGAATATCGAACTGGCCTTTTTCCAGAAAACACCAGCCGTCATCCGCAGCAGCGCCCTGGCACGACACATTTGTGCAGGAGCCGTCTACCTCTAAATCGGATTCGCCGGCAAATTTGCCGCCATTGATATGGCGCATTTTAGCATCCGTAATTTCCAGTACGTAGGCCGAATCTGTAGTGCTCTGCCATTTGCCCTGCAAGGCTTGCAACAGGTCGTTGTTATCGGGTTTTACATTCGTTTGCTGGTTTTCGGGTGGTGGTGTTTGTGCCTGGTTCGGGTTTTTACAAGCCAGAATTGGTAGCATTGCCAGCAGCGTCAGGATAAATAAGCCTCTTTTCATAAGTCACAATTTAAGGTTAACCAAAAGCGAGGCAATGCTACGAATACCGGGCCATATTGCTACATTTTCCAGTCTAAACGAAGTGTGAAATTCCTCGGACCTTCCAGCAAAGCAGGCCTGTAACTGTATTCCCTGTTCAACAAATTATTACATAAAGCACTCACTTTCAAATGTTTACCTAGTTTTTGGGAAGCGCGGATATCGAGCACCGTAAAACCCTTGTTATGTAGTTTCCGGAAGTTTTCCACGCCTGGAAGGAAAAACTCGAACACCCGGTCGATGGCGTCCATGTTGCTGTTGTACTGCACGGAAACGCCGAATGCAGTGCCTCCCAACTGGTACTCCGAATCCCATTTAACCACATTTTTGAACCGGTATTTCAGCACATTTTCCAGGGTATCGGAACTGCCCCAGTAGCGGCTGATGTCGCCACTGGCGGGGGTGTAACCGGCGTCGCGGCTCCAGTTTTTGTACTGCGGGTTGATGTAGGTATAACCGGCGATGAGCAACAAATTGCCCGGACCCAGTTTGCCCTGCCCCAGAATGGAAATTTCGCCGCCCTGAATGCGGGTATTACCCTGGTTCTGCGACTGAAACAAAGCGCCGATACCCTGGCCGGGTACAAATTGCACTTTGGAAAATACAAATTCCATCATATCCTGGTATTCCTGGACAAATCCGGCTACGTCGACGTAGCCCTGCCACTTGCCAATTCGGAAACCCTGTTTTACAGCCAGTTCGGCCGACCAGCCCGTTTCGCTGACGAGCCCGGGGTTGGGGATAACAGTGTTGGAGCCGCTGAAACTGGTATTGATAAATTTTTCGGCAATAGTCGGGTACCTGTAACCCTGCCCCCAGGAAGCGCGAAAATACGTAGCGCGGCCCGCCTGGTAGTTGGCGCCGAGTCGAAAAACGGGTTTGGCTTCTTTCGTCACGCCGCCCGGGATCACGTACACCGTATTGCCTTCGATTGGAATCGTATCGGGGCTGCTCAGACGATTGTGTTCATAACGCACGCCAGCCGACAGGTTCAGGCGGTTAAAGGCCTTGTAATCTGCCTGAAAATAACCTGCCAGGTTGCGGTTGGAATATTCCCCGCCGCCATACAAGCCCGCATTTACATTGGTATAAATGCCGACGATGCCGGCCGTAGCCACCAGGCTTTTCACTTGGCGCTGAATCTGGTACTCACCGTACAACATCTGGCTGTCATTGCTCTGGTTGCCGGAGTTGTTGTTGTGAACGGAAAAAAAGCGCCCCAGGAATTTGTGCCGGTTGCCGGCGCCATCGAAATACTGCACCGACGGGTCGATGTTGTAACGGAACCTGCCGAGCGATTTGGAGGCGGAATTCAGTCCCGGCTGATAAGCGCGCAGGCTGTCGTTGCCCCAGATGAAGAAACTGCCGCTGCGGCCGAAATTGAAATTGGTATTCAACCCAAGCGTAAGCCGGTCGTTGACGCGATACCGGAAATTGGGCGTAATGCGTCCATAGCGGCTGTACGTGTCCTTGTTGTAACTGTCGCGGATAAGCCCGTAAGCGCCCAGCACGACATCCATTTTGCCCGCTTTGCGGCGGTGTACGAAACTCAGGCCCGTTTCATAGGGCTGTGCAACGCCGGACGTATCCTGGCCCCACCATTTTTTCGATTTATCTTCCGGGTCGCCCCAGGTGCGTGCAAAATAAGCGGCTTCCGTTTCCGGTTTGTCCTTCGCAAATCCGGTGCGGATATTGATGATTCCGTTCATGGCGGAGGAACCGTACAATGCCGATGCCGCGCCTTTCAGCACTTCTATTTGCGCGATGTTCTCCACCGGAAAATCATCCCAGTTCGGGAAACCTGCGTCGACCTGCAAAGCCGGAATATCGTCGACGAGCAGCAGCACGCGTGTACCTGCTCCGTAGGAGAAACCCGAACCGCCACGGATGTTGGCCTGCCCGTCTACCACGCTTACGCCCGGCACTTTGGTGAGCACTTCATCAATGGAAGTGGTATTGGTGTTTTCGAGCAGACGCGGTTTGAGCACTTCCAGGGAAACAGTGACTTCACCCAGCGGTTTTTCGAATTTTCCGGAAGTGACCGTAGCGGTTTGCAGCAGGTTGTCTGCGTCGCCGAGTTGGACATTTAATTCAAGCGATTCTCCAACGCTCAGGCGGATATCCTGTGTCTTGGATTCATAACCGACAAAGGAAAAGACGGCCGTGTAGGCGCCGGGGGCAACCGACAACGTGTATTTTCCTTCCAGATCGGTGGCTGCGCCGCCTGTACCGGCACGAACGGTCACGCCGGGAAGTTTTTCACCGGTTCTGACATCGGTTACTACCCCGTGGAGGGTCGCATTTTGAGAAAAAGCAGTATAAAATAACAGGAAAAGAAAGAAGGTTAATTGAATTCTCATGGTGATGTTTTTGGCTATGAATTTGGAAACGGCGTAAAAGTAAAGAATTTTGTCGCCTCACAAATTTTCCATCCCCATGCGCACTTGGTTGTTTCTTGCATTTATCGTATTGTTGTCG
>JAKQJD010000105.1 GCA_029561355.1 Bacteroidota bacterium
CAGCCCTGACGAAGCAACGTGCCCCTGTGGGCAACTGTTAGAACCAATTAAAAAGACATCCACGTGCCATGGCTATGACCTTCATGGATTTTGAGAAACCCCTGGAAGCGCTGTACGAACAACTGGAAAAACTGAGAGAAGTCGGCGAAAAAGGGGAACTGGACGTGAGCGATATGCTGCGC
Organism: Bacteroidota bacterium; assembly: GCA_029561355.1. Classification (GTDB taxonomy): domain Bacteria; phylum Bacteroidota; class Bacteroidia; order Chitinophagales; family Saprospiraceae; genus M3007. The sequence continues at coordinate 183 of JAKQJD010000105.1, forward strand.
GAACTGGAAAACAAAATCACTGCCAAACGCAAGGAAATTTATGCCAGCCTCACCGGCTGGCAAAAAGTGCAGCTCTCCCGCCATCCGGAACGCCCTTATACCTTGTACTATATCAATACGATGTGCCAGAAATTCGTGGAACTCCACGGAGACCGGTACGCCGGCGACGACCACGCTATCGTAGGCGGGCTCGCCAACCTCGACGGGCAAACGGTGGTAATCATCGGCCAGCAAAAGGGTGTGAACACCAAAATGCGCCAGTACCGCAATTTCGGCATGGCCAACCCGGAAGGGTACCGCAAGGCCCTGCGCCTGATGAAAATGGCGGAGCGCTTCAATTTCCCTGTGGTGACGCTGATCGATACGCCCGGCGCTTTCCCAGGCCTCGAAGCCGAACAACGCGGACAGGCGGAAGCCATCGCCCGCAACCTGTTCGAAATGGCGCAGTTGCGCGTGCCGATCCTTTGCTACATCATTGGCGAAGGCGCTTCCGGCGGCGCGCTGGGTATCGGCCTGGGCGACAAGGTTTTTATGCTCGAACACACCTGGTATTCCGTTATTTCGCCGGAAAACTGCTCCACCATCCTCTGGCACTCCTGGGATTATAAAGAACAGGCCGCCGAAGCGCTGAAACTGGACGCTGAAAACATGCTTCATTTCGGTTTGATCGACGGCATTGTAAAAGAACCGCTCGGCGGCGGGCACAACGCCCCCGAAGAGATGGCCAATACGCTTAAAAGCCACATCAAAGCGGAACTCGCCAAAATCATCGATCAGGATCCGGAAGAACGTATAACTGCCCGCATTCAAAAATACAGCAACATGGGCCATTATGCGCATGCCGAACCGGCGCCGGTGGAAACACCGTCTAAGCGAAAAAAATCCTGATCCGGACAGACCAATTGAACGTGTTTCGTTTTTTGTGTTTGGTTTTAGAAAGGCTCTGATTATCAACCTTTTACTAAACACGATACACAAAAACCAAACACCAGATACACCATCCCCATCTCACGCGAATCAAAGTTGACCATGCTGGAAAAAATTCGCAGTGCATTCTTTAAAAAAAATCTTCGCCGGGCTTTGACAACGCACAAACGCCAGCGAAAAAGCCATACGCTCGAAAGCGCCCGCACCATCAGTATTCTGTTTGATGCTACCCTGGCAAAACACAAGGACGAAACGCTGGAATTTGCCCAAAACCTGGAAAAAAAGGGCAAAAAGGTGAGCCTTTTGGGTTACGTTAAAGACAAACAGCCGCCTACCGGCCTCACTTTCGACTTTTTCTTTCAAAAGGAACTGACCTGGATCGGGGTGCCCAAAAGCGAAAAAGCCCTGGCATTCATAAAAGAGCGGCCCGACCTGCTTCTGTGTTTCAATCCCGCCGATGAAGCCCCGTTGGCCTGGCTCGCCGCACAGGCGCAGGCAGCCATGAAAATCGGTTTTATGACCGACTACTCCAACGATTTCGATATGATCCTTGAAATTCCCGCTGAAAAAGGTATCCGGTATTTCACCGAACAACTGCATCAGTATCTCGATAAAATAGTGCTTTCTGCAAAATGAACCTGATCGAAAGACTCCGGGGTACCGGCGTAGCGCTGGTAACTCCCTTCAAAAATAACGGCGACATCGACTGGGAAGACCTCGAACGCATCATCGAACACGTCATCGGCGGAGGCGTCGAATTTCTCGTCAGCCTCGGTACTACCGGCGAATCGGTTACCATTTCCGACGAAGAACAGCGTCAAATCCTCGATTTTACCATTAAAGTCAACCGGGGCAGGGTGCCGCTGGTAGCCGGCGTATTCGGCAGCAACAATACCCGCGCGCTGGTGGAAAAGGTGCGAGGTTTCAATTTCGAAGGTATCGACGCCTTGCTGTCCAGCAATCCTTCCTACAGCAAACCCGGGCAGGAAGGTATTTTCCAGCACTACATGGCGCTGGCGGAAGAATCGCCCCGGCCGATCATCATTTACAACGTGCCCAGCCGGACCGCATCGAACATGACGGCCGAAACCACGCTGCGCCTCGCCAATGCAAGTGAAAAATTTATCGGCATCAAGGAAGCCTCCGACGATATTTACCAGGTGATCAAAATCCTGAAAGGGCGTCCCAAAAATTTCCTCATGCTCAGCGGCGACGACTTTATCACCCTGCCGCTCATCGCTGTGGGCGGCGACGGGGTAATTTCCGTAATCGCCAATGCCACCCCGCGGCCGTTCAGCGACATGGTACGTGCGGCGCTGCGCCAGGACATGCCTACGGCGCAAAAACTCAATTTCAAATTTCTGGAACTCTACAAACTGCTTTTCCTGGAAGGCAATCCCGTCGGCGTAAAAGCCGCGCTCGAATTGCAGGGACTTTGCAGTCGCGACGTACGCCTGCCGCTCGTTCCTATGACTGAGCAGGGCGTGCACCTGATTATGGCAGAACTGGAAAAAGTGATTGGGTGACTTGAAGTTGAGAGGTTGAGGGGTTGAGAATGTTGAGGGTGGTAACTCAATGCCTGGAGTTACCACCCTCAACATTCTCAACCCCTCAACATTCTCAACAACTCAAAAATCACCATCGCAACAGCACCAGCCGCAGTTTATTCCTGAACTCGGAAGGAATCAGGCATTCGCCTGAATTCAGTTGCAGAGCATCCCGAAAGCGCAGGCGAAGACTCTGATTTACGGTTGTCAGCAGGCTGTTCCGGTCGAATTCGCCGAGCGGATTCAGCACATATTCGCTACAGGTATTTTCGTATTTGATTTCGTCGTTGAACAAAAAGCGCAGTTTGTCGGAATTCATAAAAAGGAAAAAGGATGAAAACGTGCCCTCATCGTCCTGGGAATACTGCTTTTTATGCAGCACCGTTTTCCACTGCGGCTTGCCATCCGGCTGAAAACCCAGCACGAACACATCGTCGTAATAATAATCGATGACCAGCCGCATGCCGTCGCGCCAGAAACCGCGCCCGGAAGACGCGCCGCGTTGCAACTGATGGCTGCGCTCCACAATCATCACCGCACCGCCGTCCTGGCGCAGGATCACCTGTTTTACTTCGCTGTCGGCGATGCCCTTACCATCGTCGGCCACGTCTTTTTGCCGGAGAATGGAAACGAATTTGTCGTCAAACGGCTCATAATGAAGCACTTGCGGCGAAGACGAACCCACCGCTAAACGCAGAAAAAATGCACCGTTCGCTTTTTCCTTGTTTTTATCGCTGTACAAACCGGCCACAACCAACTGGTTGTTTTTATTGTCAAAACCGCATTCAGCGGAAGCGGTGAGAAAATTGGGTAGCGGCACCTGCGCCAGCCGGTCCACACCGTTTTGCACCTGCAGGATATTCATCATGTGGTCTTCGATCTTGCGGTTGCGGTTATTTTCTTCCGCGATCAGGAAAAAATCGCCCTTGTTGCTCAGCACCATGGCAGGCGGACTGTATTCGTCGTATTCCTGTTTCAATTCGAAGGTTTTATCCCAAAGCACCTGCATTTTATCCAGTTGAAAACAAGTCACCTCTATTTTGCTGCGGTCGCTCGTATTGTACACGGCAATACAGTTGCGGTCTTCGCTGTGGATATAATTCAGCACCGGCGGGTTGAACATTCGTTCGCCGAAGTCCTTGATCATCATGCTGTCGATCAGGTTGGCGCCGGGGTCGTATTTATGGATGCGCAGCGCCGAGTAGCCGTGCCGCCTTACTTTATGGATCACGGAAAAATCGTTTTTTCCGGCCAGCACCGCCACCACCTGAATACCTCTGGTGTCCAGATCTTCCAGATTGCGGCTCCAGGAAGGCTTCATCTGGGCATCGTAGGCCTGAATTTCAAAATCGTTGTATTTGTCGCGAAAAACCAGAATCCGGTCGCGCAAACGGCCGATCAGTTCGTAGCCGAAGTCATTTCTGATGGAAATGGCTTCCGAAACAAGCATCGTTTGGGCGGAAATGCGGACCGTAGCCAGGCCCCAAAACGTAAAAAAACAGAGGAAGAGGAACAGTTTTCTCATAAAAATCGGGCTTGAAGCAAGTTGGGCAGCAAAATTTCTCAAAAATAGGCTGAATTTTGCGCTTATGAAAATTCTTATTATTAACGGCCCGAACCTGAACTTGTTGGGAAAACGGGAGCCCGAAATTTACGGGAATCGCTCGTTTGAGCAATTTCTGGCAGAATTGCGCTCGGAATTTCCGGAACTGGAAATCGAATATTTTCAAAGTAACCACGAAGGCGCCCTGATCGATTGTATCCATGAATGGGGTTTTTCGGTGCAAGGCATTGTGCTCAATGCCGGCGCCTACACGCATACTTCTATCGCTATCGCCGACGCCATATCGGCCGTTACCGCTCCGGTAATCGAAGTACATATCAGCAATGTGCACCAAAGGGAGCCTTTCCGGCATCATTCGTACCTGTCGGCCAGGTGCGTGGGCAGTATTGTGGGGCTGGGGCTGGACGGGTACCGGCTGGCTGTGCGGCATTTTGAAATGAGAGGGTGAGAGAAGTGAGAGGGTGAGAGAGGTGAGAGGGTGAGAGAGTGAGAGCCGACTTCGATTTCGCCGCTTCTATTTTCGAGACAACCTTTATAACCGTTGCAACGCCATAAAGGGAGTTGTACCAAACCGTCCTGATTTGCTTATGCGCCCTTTTTTCTTTCTGCTTGCCTGTGCTTTAAAGAGCGGATTTCTGCTTGCCCAAACCGACACGTCCGAATTTCCCCCGCTGCGCATCGGCGAGTGGCGGCAGCATTTGCCGTGGCAACGTACCAGTTACGTGTCGCAAAGCGATAGCAAGATTTATTACTCGACCGAGTGGGCTGTTGTCGAAATCGATAAAACCGACAGAACGCCGCGTTTCATTACCAAA
>JAKQJD010000620.1 GCA_029561355.1 Bacteroidota bacterium
CAACGCTATTCGCATGCAATTCAGAAACAACACCATGTTATCGGACTGGGGAACCGGTACCGACCCGTTCGCCACTAAATGGCCGAACGATTTCAGAGGCAGTAAAATGAACGACGGCATCGGCCTGTTGATCGGCGCCCGCGTGTTCATTGAAAAAAATCCCAATGGCGGGGTTGATTCCGTTGCAGTAGATGAACTCGGTCAAATTGAAGCCATGCATGCCGCCGGCAGGCTGGATACGTTGTATTACCTGCAAACCTATTATCGTGAAGAAATGGACCCCTTTAGCGAAGCCGAATTCTACTGGGGTTTATATCCTCCCAAAGGTTATGCAAATTATTCCAGACCGGATTTACCGCCAGCATTAAGTAACCGCCCGGATTCCTGGCCTCTGGATGGCTGGCCATCCCGCGGTTATGAAAAAAAATGGCAGGGCGAGTGGAACGGCCGTTTTGGCCGCGGCGTATTCAAAGCCGACCTGGAATGCTTTTTCGTAGCTAATGACGCCCAGGATATTGAATATGTTCAACCATCTTCTACAATTAAATACTATCCAAGAGATGGCCAGAAAATCGGCGATATCGATCCCGGCGTTGCCAATAATAGAGGTATGCCGTGGGGCGGTATTGGACTTCGTGTAGAACAACGCGGCTTTCAGTGGAACAACCCCTCCGCGCGCGATGCTATATTCTTTGAATACACAATCGCCAACACTTCGATGTATCACCTGCAGCAGGTAGCCTTTGGATACTGGGTTGATAATGCTATCGGCGCTGATGCCGATGATGACCTGGCAGCTTTCGATACTATCCTCGACCTGGCCTATTCCTGGGATGTTAACGGTGTAGGCACCGGCGGTCTGGCTGTAGGAACTATGGGTTTTGCCTACCTGGAAAGCCCGGCTATTTCCAATGATTTGCAGGATAATGACCAGGACGGTCTGATCGACGAAAAAAGAGACAATACTGCCGTAGGCCAAACCCCGGTCGATCCGCGCACTACAATCAACAACCTGGCCGATTACCTGAATTACTATAATCTTAACGAAGCTGATTTACCGGCGACTCACTATCCTGCAGATGAAGATGCGGACTGGGACGACGGCGTCGATGCTAACGGCAATGGCGTTTATGATGGTGATGAAAATCCCGGCGACGATGTGGGTACCGATGGCGTTGCGCCCGGCGATCTTAACTACACAGACCCGGATGCCGACGGCACCGAATGTAACCACCGCCCGGACCTTTTGTTCGGTCTAGGCTGCGAACCGGATTTTGGGCTGCTCGACATCAGCGAATCCGATATGCTCGGTTTAACCTCTTTCCGTTTGTTCCCGGTGCCCGTGCATACAGCTCCCTTTACGTATTGGTATAGAAATGATCAATCAATGTGGGACCTGGTGGGTGCAGATTCTCTGGTTGCTTTTATTGGTAACGTATCCAACCTTGCCGAAGTATTCTCCACCGGCGTGTTCCCCCTCTATGCCGGCAGCACCGAACGTGTATCCATGTCCCAGTTGCATTCATGGGATGATGGCGCCAATATACGCCCCGGTGACCCGGTTGTCAATCCGCCGCTGGGTTTGTTCCGCTTGAAAGACATCGTACAGGTTATTTACGAAACCGACTATCGTTTTGCCCAACCGCCACTAATGCCGACCCTGAAAGCAACTGCCGGCGATGGCGAAGTCCTGTTAACATGGGATAATATTTCCGAAACCAAAACCCGTGAAGGATTTCTCAATAAT
>JAKQJD010000107.1 GCA_029561355.1 Bacteroidota bacterium
CGGCCTATTGGCCCAAACGATCACACCGGGCATCAATTATCAGGCTGTGCTGAGAGATAATTCCTTTCAGGCAATTGCCAGCCAAAATGGTACGGCAACCATTTCCATTCTGAATACCGACAATACGGAGTTGTACCGGGAAATACATACCATCCAAACCAATCCGCTAGGCTTGTTCAATGTAGTGGTGGGCGCCGGAACTCCCCTGAACGGAAATTTCTCTACGCTCGACTGGGGCAGTGGAGGCCGTGCCATGCAGGTAACGGTGGCTGTCGGAACCAATAATTACACGTTCCCTGCCACCACTTTACAAGCCGTTCCATATGCCAAGGTAGCCGAACGTGCCCTGCAGGGCGACGACGACAGCGACCCCGACAACGAAATTCAGTTTCTATCCATCTCCGGCAATCAGATTAACCTGTCGGGTGGCGGTGGCACCGTGACGCTGCCAACTGCTACTGACAATCAGCAACTCAGCCTCAGTGGCGCGCAACTGACCATCAGCAACGGCAATACCGTGACGTTGCCGACCGGAACCACGTACACCGCCGGTTCGGGTATCGGTATCGCGGGCAACCAGATCAGCAATACAGGCGACGTAAATGCGGCCGACGACCTGACGCTGGCGACCAATTTCGCCGGCGATGTGACGGGCACATCCGCCAATCTCCAGATCGCGCCGGGCGCGGTGGGCACTTCCGAAATTGCCGACGGCTCTATCGGCGCCGCCGACCTGCAGCCGGGGGCCGTGCAACCTTCGGGCATCGGGCAAAACGGCGCTTCCGCCGGGCAGGTGCTGCAATGGAACGGTTCGGCCTGGGCGCCGGCCACGCCTGCTGCCGGCACCGATAATCAGCAACTCAGTCTGAGCGGCGCGCAACTGACCATCAGCAACGGCAATACCGTTACGCTTCCGACGGGTACCACTTATACCGCCGGTTCGGGTATCGGCATCGCGGGCAACCAGATCAGCAACACAGGCGACGGGAATGCGGCCGACGACCTGACGCTGGCAACCAATTTCGCCGGCGACGTAACGGGCACATCCGCCAATCTCCAGATCGCGCCGGGCGCGGTAGGCACTTCCGAAATCGCCGACGGCTCTATCGGCGCCGCCGACCTGCAGCCGGGCGCCGTGCAGCCTTCGGGTATCGCGCAAAACGGCGCTTCCGCCGGGCAGGTGCTGCAATGGAACGGTTCGGCCTGGGCGCCGGCCACGCCGGCCGCTGGCGCTGATAATCAGCAACTCAGCCTCAGCGGCAACCAGTTGACCATTAGCAACGGCAATACCGTCAGCCTTCCCGCAGAAACGGACGGCAGCGTCACCAACGAATTGCAAACCCTCAGCCTCAACGGCAGCCAACTCAACCTGTCCAACGGCGGCGGCAGCGTTACCCTCCCCATAGGTATCACCTACACTGCCGGCGCGGGCATTAGCATCGCCGGCGACGTCATTACCAATACCGGCGACACCAACGCGGCTAATGACATCCTGAATACCACCGTTGCCGACGGCGACATCACCGGCGTATTTTCCAGCCTGACCATCAAACCGGCGCGTGTGGGCACCACGCAACTTTCCAACAATTCTGTTACCGCCGAAAAACTCACCAGCCTGGGCGCTACCGCTGCCGGCCAGGTGCTGAAATGGAACGGATCGGCCTGGGCTGCGGGTACCGATTTGCAGGGCAGCGGCGGCGGCAGCCTTACCCTGCCTTTTAGCGGCACTTGTTCTACCACAGGACCGGAAGGCATTGGTTTTCGGATGGCCAATACGGCTGATCAGTCCGGTATGTACATCCTGAACACGTACCCCAATTCGTTCAACGCCCTTGCCGCTATCGTGGGTGAAAATATCGGCAATACCCAATTGCCTTTGGGCGCAGAGTTTGCCGCGCCTGCTTATGGCGTACAGGGCATCGCCAACATTCCTGGGCAGGACGGCACTGGCGTACAGGGAATCGGTAGTTCGGTGGGTGTATCCGGTATTTCAACTTCCGGCGTAGGCGGCGTATTCACCGGATCGCGTTCACTTATTGCCGGAGCCGGTGTGGGCCTAAACACATTTGTACCGGAGCGTACCGTACATATCAAACAGTCGGGTTTTGGAGGTATAGGAGATTCCGGCTTGAAAATTGAAAACCAGGCCGGCGATTTCGACGTAGAAATGGCCGTATTCAACAGCCGACTGGAATTTTATTTCAATAATGCAGGAGCAATTGCCGCTATCCAACCCAACGGGCAATATGTAAACATTTCCGACCGCCGCCTGAAAAAAGACATCCAACGGTTCGAAGCAAGCGTGTTGGGCCGTGTGAACAGTCTCCCGATGTACACTTACCGCTACAAACAGGAAAAAGACAATGCGGCGCTATCGTTCGGCGTACTCGCCCAGGAATTGCAGGAACGTTTCCCCGAACTGGTGAGTGAAGGTAAAAACAGAACCGACGGACAATCTTACCTCGGTGTCGCTTACGATAAACTGGGACTCATTGCCATAAAGGCCATTCAGGAGCAACAACAGGTGATTGAACAGCAACAGACCGAACTGGCACAAGTGAAAAAAGACCTGTCGGATTTGCAGCAGCAAATGGCGCAAATGGCCAAAACAGTGGCCGAATTGCAAGCCCGGCAGAAATAAACCATCCGCACACGGGTCCCGGATTTTTTGCTCGAAGCAAAAAATCCGGGATGAACCCGTGTGATAAAAACCAACTGTTCCCATGCCTCCATTTCTACGCCTCGGCCTCGGCTTCCTGCTGGGGAGCCTTTGTTATGCGCTGCCTGCACAGGACATAGGCAGTTTTAAAGGCAAACGCCCCTTCGACTTGTCGGGCGGGGTTTCCCTGAATGCGGCTACGTTCAACAGCAGCCTGCCCGGCGTTGGCAACCGGCCTTTTACCTGGACGGTTTCGGGGTCGCCGACCGTGTCGCTGTGGGGCATCACCATCCCGTTTTCCTTTGTGTATTCGGAGCAGGATCGCTCGTTCCGGCAGCCGTTCAACCGACTGGGCGCTTCGCCGCGCTGGAAATGGCTGACGCTGCACGCCGGGCACCGTAACGTCAATTTTTCGAAATACACGCTCGGTGGCTGGCAGTTTCTCGGTGGCGGCTTCGAAACGACCGGCAAACTCCGGCTCGGCGCCGTGTACGGGCAGTTTATGCGCCCGGTGGACGTCAGTGTGCTGGATACGTTCGACCGGCAGTCGGCCATTCCGTCTTTCGACCGGCGTGGTTATGCCTTCAAACTCGGCGTGGGTACATACCGCAATTACTGGGATTTTGTGTTTTTCCGGGCATCCGACGATACGTTGTCCGTGGCTTCGGTGGAAGGCCGGAGGGCGGGCCTGCCGCAAGACAACGTAGCGGCGGGCGCTAAGGCGAATTTTACGTTTTTCAAAATTGTCACCTTCGATCTGGATGCAGGCGCCAGTGCCCTCACACGCAATCGTTTTGCCGATACCATCCGTATCGGGACGGATTATCCGGCGTCGCTGGTGCGGTATTTTCACCCGAATGTGAGTACCCAACTGCGTTTTGCCGGCGACGCGGGCCTGGCGCTCCGGCTGCGGATATTTCAGGCGCGCATTTCCTACACCCTCATTCAGCAGGATTATGCCACGCTGGGGGTGTACAATTTCAGCGCCGACGTGGAGCGCATTTTATTTACCCCGAGTGCCACCTTGTGGAAAGGCAAGGCGCAGGTGCAGGTAACGACGGGTTTTCAGCGAAACAACACGCTGGGCAACTTGCAACGGCAGTCCGTCAATCGCAATCTCGGATTTAACCTCATGTTGCGTCCCAATGCGCACTTCAACGCCAACGTCAATTATTACAATTTCCAGAACAACCTGCAGCGCAACCCCGGATACCCGGTGGATCAATTGGATTCGCTGCTGAATTTCAGGCAGGCCACCCAGACCGGCGGCGCCAATCTCTCCTACCGGAGCGGCACGAAAGATCGCTCGCACCTGTTCGGCCTCAACATTTCCGGCAACCTGTACGGCGAAAACAACGCTGAAACGGGTACCCGAAAAAACAACCTGGCGCTCACACCCGCGCTCAACTGGCGGTTCGACAATCGCCCCGCCGGCTGGCAACTGGGCAGCACGGCCAGCAGCGGATTCATAGAAACCGCACAGGGGAAAATCATTCGCTGGACGGCCGGCATAAACGGCACCAAACGCTGGCTGAAAGACCGTTACTCGGTGAGTTGCAACAGCGGGATCACCCAAACGCAACTCCCCGGCGGCTCCGGCGGAGGACTGGGCTGGTACGTACGCACCCGTGGCCATGTGAAGGTGCAAAAAACGCACACGCTGGCGCTGTCGCTCAACCTGACCGACGCACCGCGCCTGCAAGGCGGGCGCGTCACGGCTTTCAACGCAAACCTTACCTACAACTATACCCTGGGCTCCCTTTTCAAGGCCAAAAGCAATACCGGCAGCACACCTCCACTTCCATCAGGTAAAAACCAACGCTTATGAAACTTCGATCCTTACTCCGGCTCATTATCTGTCTGTTCGTGTGGGCAGGAATGACCCTGGCAGCCCTGGCACAAGGCACCTATCCGCTCTCCGTCACCACGACGCTGGTGCCGCCATTTCCACTGCGTTTCAGCGATTACGAGGCATTTCAAAATCAGGTGGTGGTTTCCATCATCCGTAACAACGCGCAGGATCAGCGCGAATACCGGATTTATTTCCGTGTAATGCTGGAAAATATGTCCAATGGAAATAACCTGAGCAGCCGCCCGGGGGTGCGCCCTGCCGAACCCATCATATTGCCGCAAGGGCAATCCAGCCTTCTCCTGACGGGCGCCGATGTAGAGGCATTGCAAAGCGGACTGCGTCTTTCCGATTTCGACGTCGTGGGATTCAATCCTTCCAGTGGCGATCAGGTGTTGCCGGAAGGAACATACAGTTTTTGCCTGACCGCACACAATTTCAATACAGAAAACATCCCGCAAGACGAGCAGTTGTCTTCCGGAGAAGGCGCCAGTTGCAGCACCTTCCCCGTCACCTACTACCTTCAGCCCCAACTCACGCAGCCTTCACCATGTCCCGTCACCGTCAATACCGATACCGACCCCAACCTGCCCATTTCCTGGCTGGTGCCGGGCCTGCCGGGAGGCAGTGACGTGCAGTACCGCCTGCATTTTGTCACCGTACCGGCAGGCGCACCCGATCAGGTAGATCCGCTGCAAATTATCAACAACAGCGCCCTGCCTGCCCAGGTGGTAGACATCGATGATGGCGCCAGCACCTACCTGCTGGATGTGGTAGCAGGCGCCGAACCTGCATTGGTACCCGGCCTGCGTTATGTGTTTCGGGTGCAGGCAGTGTCCAGTACGCTGGCATTTCAAAACAACGGGTACAGCGATCCCTGCCTGCTGGAAGTGACAGGTGAAAGTGGCGGTGATGGCGGCGGATTCGGCTTCGAGCCTGATTATCCCAACGGCGGAACCATTCCTTTCAAACAGTTTCCAGTGATCGTACACATGACGCCATACAGCGATGATTACCGCCGCTTTGATTATCGAACTGTATTTCGCCGGGAAGCCGGAGTCGGCGTTGCAGCGAGCAATGAATACGCAGGCGACAACAACTGGGGAGGCGCCAATAATAATCCCGTAAACGCCCAGGGCTTGTCAGATTATCCGGAAGAAATTGGCCGCCAGCGCGCTTGTTACCTGCCTGTATATGCAGCGCCTGCCAATGACAATATTACCCCGATGGTGCTGGATCACGGCGCTTCTTACAGTTGGATGATGACCGGAACCGTAACTCGGGACAATGACGAAACACTGAGCGATGTGGCTATTTCCGAAACCTTCGAGTACGGCATGCCGGACCCGGTGCTGCAAACGCCTGCTGACAACGCCCGTTTTCAGGTAAATGAAGGCGTTACGTTCAACTGGAAAACGGGTGATGCCCCCGAAAAACTGTTCCCGACCATCCCCGACATCGTTCGGCGCGCAGGCAGCGGCAGCAGCGCTACCACGCGGGAATTTCACTACGGTCCGGTCGACGAGCGCTGGGTACTTCAAATTGCCCGCGACGAGGAATTTACCCAGATCGTGAGCAGCGCCACGCGCTCTGAAACCCTGACACTGGCTGCCTTTCAACTCGACAATGCCGCCGAAGCGCAGGCCAAACAGGCACTGATCTACAAAAACGTCAACTCAGGCGCCACGCCACTGCAATTCAGCGAGGGTACCTACTGGTGGCGTGTGGGCTGGCTGCAGGATCCCGCCAACCAGAACGGCACATTTTACCAAACATCGGAAGTGCGGAAATTCTGCGTAGGCGCTTCGGCGGACTGCAACAGCACCGCACAGAACCAGCCCGGCGCGAACACGCCGGCCCAAACCGGCTGCCTGGCCGATTGTGTGGCAGAGGCCTCCACCGACCGCACTTCGGTAGCGCAGGAAGTAGAAAACGAGGTAGTGGTAGGCAAATTTACCATGACTATCCGGCACATCGAAGGCGGCAACCCTCAAAATGGTTACCATGGCTGGGGCGACATTGCCATTCCGTTTTTGAATAACCTGAAAATCAAGGTGAGCTTTATCGCGATGCGTGTCAATGCCGAACACCGGGCGTATGAAGGGGAGTTTTCAGTGGAAAAAGGTGGAAGCCCGGTAGAAAACCTTGCACGAACAGCCGGCGGCTGGCTCAATTATGCGCTCGACGGCGACCTGCCCCTGGCCAGCGAAGCGGGCCTCGCCAATGATCTGATTATACAGAAACTACCCATCGGTTGGGACCAGGCCATCGACGGCGCCAAAGTAGTGGCCGTGATCGACGACCTGAAATTTGGGCTCACCGGGGCGGAACTGACCATCAAATTCGGCTATGACCTGCCGGGCGAATTCGCCGGGCATCCGCTCATTTTCAAGGCCGACCGGATTTGTATTCACCCCGGCGGCTTCCAGTCGGTATTTCGCCTGTACCTGGCGCAGGACCTGATTGTAGGCGACAACCGCCCGGAAAACTACCGCCTCGTTTTTCCGGGAACGAACACGGCCCCGCCAGCCAATTCCAACCAGTACAGTTTTGTAGAATTCGACTGTGCCGGTTTCAAGGAGGCTTTGCTGGCCGGTAAAACCATTTTCCCGCGCAGCGCACTGGTTCCTGAAAATCCAGCCAACGCCGCGCTCATTGCCGGAGAGGTGGAAGGCTCGTTTTCGGCGCGCCTGACGCGCGATGCGGGCGGTTTCGATTTTATTGCCAATGTGACTTTCAACCACCCGTTCCAGATCGTGGGGCTGGAAGGCTGGGGATTCGAGTTGCGGAATGCCTGGATCGATATGTCGGACAAGAAAAACCCGACGCAAATGGGCTTTCCGCAAGGCTACCAACTCAGCCGGCTGGGGATAGAAAATTCCAGTGGCGGCGGCGCCGTGGATGCGCGCCTGCTCAATACCTGGACAGGCTTTTACGCCTCCACTATTGCCGTGCGGCTGCGCCCCGAATTCAAGGACGGCCAGGCACAACGCATCAGTTTTCAGATCGACACTCTGCTGATCGATCCTTCGGGTATTTCCGCTTCCATTTATGCCCGCAACATACTCGATATCGACGACGGCCCGCAGTCGGGCGGACGCATCCAGGGCTGGCGTTTTACCATTGCAGAAATCGGACTGGGTATCGTACAGAATACCTCGATTCGGGGGTCCATGCGCGGAAAAATCGGCCTGCCTATATTCCAAGCCGGCGAATTGCTCGATTATTCCATGCTGCTGAC
>JAKQJD010000629.1 GCA_029561355.1 Bacteroidota bacterium
CCCGGTTTTGTTTGAAGACGGCAGGTATTACGCCGATGAAAACGTATTTCAGTATATCAATCCTTACGCGGTCGCCAAAACGGTTGTCAACGAAAGTGAAACCCGCCAGCAATTCGGCAGCCTGCGCGCCGACCTGGAAATTGTGGACGGGCTGTCGCTCGGGTGGTTCGGCAGTTGGCGGAAAGTAGATTACAACAGCGGCTATTATGCGCCGTCGGCCTCTACCCTGCCCCTGGCTGTTGATAATCAGGGCGTTGCAAATGTCAACTCCAACCGAACCGATGAAAAACTGACTGATGTTAGCCTGAATTATTCCAAAACCTTCGGCAACCACCGCATCACCGGAACCGGCGTATACGAATGGCAGGCACAAACCTACCAGGGCAATTTCGCCCAGGCCAAAGGCTTCATCAACGACATCACGACCTACAACGCCCTGCAACTGGGCTCGGTAGAAAAGGTGCTGCCCGGAGATATTTCCTCGTATAAAAATGACCGGAAACTGGTGTCTTTCCTGGGCCGCATCAACTACGCCTTTGCCGATAAATACCTGCTCACCGCAAGCGTGCGGCGCGACGGTTCGTCCGTTTTCGGGACCGACCACAAATGGGGCACCTTCCCGTCCGTTTCCGCTGCATGGCGCATCAGCGAAGAGGCCTTTCTGGACGATCAGTCCATCATTTCCGACCTGAAATTGAGGGTCGGTTACGGCGTTACCGGCAACCAGCAAGGGCTGTATCCGCAGCAGTCGCTGCAACTGGTCGGCGCATCGGGCACCACTTTCTTTAACGGCGGTTTGATTACCAATTTTGCCGTCACACAAAATGCCAACAGCGACCTGCGCTGGGAAACCCGCAAACAAGCAAATATCGGTATCGATTTCGAGTTGTTCAAAGGCCGCCTGAGCGGTACTGCCGACGTATATTCGGCTACGACCGAAAATCTGCTCTTCAACTACACCGTGCCGCAGCCGCCCTACCCCTACGGCTCCATCGCTGCAAATGTAGGCAGCCTGAAAAACGAAGGCATTGAAGTCGCACTGGATTACCACCTCATCAGCACTGAGGATTTTTCGTTGTCGCTGGCCGGAAACGCCTCTTTCCTGCGCAATAAAGTGATCAAACTGAGCGGCAGCATCGGCAGTGTGGAAGTGAATACGGACTACGTCGACTGGGGTTACAACGCGTTTCTCGTGGAAGGACAGCCGATCGGCTCTTTTTACATCCTCGAAAATGACGGTAAAAACGAATCCACCAATGAAGAACAGGTAGTGGATCAAAATGGCGACGGCATTATCGATCAGGGCAACAGAAGTCCCGACCGGTATTTTGCCGGCTCGGCGCTGCCCACCTACACCTATGCTTTTACCCCTGCATTGAGGTACAAAAACTTCGATTTGTCCATGGTTTGGCGCGGTTCGGGTGGCAACAAAATTTACAACAGCATCCGCCGCAGTTTCAGTTTTTTCGAAAACCTCGGCAAATCCAACCTGCTGAAAAGTTCCGAAAACCTGGGCCTGTTTACGTCGAAATACTCGTCCGATCTGTGGCTCGAGGACGGCGATTTCCTTCGTTTCGAAAACCTCACCGTCGGTTACACCATGCGGACAGGCAAGTGGAAAAACGTTCGCTCCCTGCGCATCTCGCTGACCGGCAACAACTTGGCGCTGCTCACACAATATACCGGACTCGACCCCGAACTGAACGCTTCGGGCGGCGGCGGCTCCGGTGCGGATGCAGGCATTTACCCGCGCACCAGGAGTGTGGCGCTGGGATTGAATATTGGTTTTTAAAAAGTTGAGAGGTTGAGACTGTTGAGATGTTGAGTACTCAACCCCTCAACAACCTCAACCCCTCAACAATCTCAACCCCTCAACCCCTCAACAATTTCAACCCCTCAACCCTCCACCTCCTTCAAGTTCAAAAAACATGAAAAAAATACTGCTTTCCATACTCACCTCCGCCCTGGTGTTCAGTTGTACGAACATCGATGAGGACGTGTACGATAAATTTTCTGCAACCGATTTTTACGCTTCTCCGGAAGGATCGGACGCTGCGCTGGCCAGCGTGTACGCGCAGATTCCGGGTAACTGGAACGGCGTGGGTTATGCCGGAGCCGACAACGGCTGGTACGACCTGAACTGTATGTCTTCCGATGAACAGGTCATTCCGCACCGCAACACCGGCGACTGGCAACTGGATTTTGCGCGCTTGTACCAGCGTGACTGGCTGCCGAGCGATTTTATCCTCACCAATACCTGGAACTGGCTGTACCAGTCCGTTTTCCGGGCCAATCTGGCGGTCGAACAACTCGAAGCCGCACACGCCGATCCGTCGAAAATTGCGGAGGCGCACGTGTTGCGGGCATTTTTCTACTCCCTGCTGATCGACGATTTTGGCGACGTGCCGTTTTTTACGGAAAACAACCTGTCGGTGGGCCAGATCCCGCAGGTGAAACGGAAAGAAATTTTCAACACCATCGTCCGGGAAATTGAAGACTACGCAGAAGCGCTGCCGACCGCCAAAAGCGGCAAATATTACGGCCGTTTTAATAAATGGGCCGCTTATGCCCTGCTCTCGAAACTGTATCTCAACGCGGAAGTATATACAGGCACACCTATGTGGCAGGAAAGCCTGAACGCGCTGGAGAAAGTGGACGCAGGCGGCTTTTCGCTGCATTCCGGCGCCGCAGATGCTACCCATCCGTTGGGCAGTCGCTACTACGAACTGTTCGGCGACGTGTGTCCGGACGACGAAACCATCCTGGCGATTTACGTCACCGTGGATATCGTCGGTCGCAACATCTTCACCATCAGGAGCCTCGGCGGAACCGACGGAACCCTGCTGATGGGATACGGCGCCTGGAACGGCACGGTGGTGCCGGAGGAATACGTCGCCAAATTCGACGACGCCGACGTGCGCAAAAAACAATTCCGCTTCGGCAATACGCCCAATGGTCCACGCCCCGCCGGATTCATCAATTATCCCCCGGAAATAAGCAACCTTGACAACCCGGGCGCCGATCGCAACGCGGGTATCCGGAACATCAAGTTTTATCCCCAGGCGCCCATGAACAGCGGCGGCGCTTCCAACGACTTTCCGATTTACCGCTACGCGGATATGTTGCTGATGAAGGCAGAGTGCCTGGTGCGGCTTAACCGCTCCGGCGAAGCGAAAACCTTTATCGATCAGGTGCGTACCCGGGCCGGC
>JAKQJD010000108.1 GCA_029561355.1 Bacteroidota bacterium
CTACGGCACCACTTTCTGGAATCCGTCGAGCCCTGTTTCGGGTTCTTCCGGTTCTTCCGTTTTGTGCTGGTGCGTATGGTATTGTACGCTGTTGATTTTCTGCATGAGGCTGTCGCGCACCACCTTGTACTGCTCGAACGCCGCGCCGGAGATCGGCTGCGGTTGCGGCAGGTTGAGGCGCAGGTGATCGACCTGCTGGCCGTTTTTCCAGAAGCGGAAACAGCAGTGCGGGCCGGTAGCGAGGCCTGTGGAACCGACAAAACCGATGGTTTGGCCTTGCGCAACGCGGGTGCCCGGACGAATACCTTTGGCGAAACCGCTCATGTGCAGGTATTGCGATTCGTAGGTATTGTCGTGGCGGATTTTTACAAAATTGCCGTTTCCGCCGCGGCGGGTGGCTTCTACAACCACACCTTCCGCTACCGACATGATCGGCGTACCCTGCGGTGCTGCGTAGTCGGTGCCGAAGTGCGGCTTGTTGTAATGCAGGATAGGGTGGAAACGGTTCATGCTGTACCGGCTGCTGATGCGGCTGAATTTCACCGGCGATTTCAGGAAAGCCTTGCGGGCCGGGCGGCCGTCGAAGTCGTAGTAGTTGGTTTTTTCACCGGGCCGTTCAAAATTGAAGGCATAGGATTCTTTGCCTTCGCGTTCGTACATGGCGGCGATGATTTTGCCGGTGCCGACCGCTTTGCCTTCCACAAAGTGTTGTTCGTATACCACTTTAAAGCGGTCGCCTTGTTTCTGGTGGTAAAAATCCACCGAAGAAGCCAGGATGTCGATCATGCCGTCGGCCAGTTCGTCGTTCAGACCATTGTCCGTAAGCGCCTGCCAGAAACTTGTTTCGAGCACCCCCGAAGAGGCTACGATTTCCGTTTTTACGTCGCGTTTCATCACTTCCACCTGATAAGGGGCTTTCAAATTGAAAACCACGTATTCGTACGGGGAAGGTTCATATACCATGAAATCGGGCTGCGTGCCTTCCTGTTTGGCCAGGAAATGCAGGTCGCGTCCGATACGCATGGAAGAGATATTGAATTTGCCTTTGCTGGCTTCCACGACACTGTTGACCTGCGGATAAGTAAGGCCTTTTTCCATCAGCAGTTCGCCGAGCACGTCACCCGATTGCAGGGTCGTTTCAGTCAATTGAAATTTATCGAGGGCAAAGCCCCAGCGCAGATTCTGCGGAATAACAGGCAGTTCGCCGAGGGCGGGAGGCGCCAGCAACATGGCAGCCGACTGGCGATTGGAGGTGAGTTGGAGGGTAGCGGCGAATAAGCCGAAAGTGATAGCCACTCCTGACGCAACCACGAATTTTTTGTTTTTCAATGGCTTGGTCAGGTACCGCAACCAGTGCTGCGGCTTCGAATTGTGTGTGTTCACGTTGTGTGTAAGATTAGAACAGGTTATTAAAAATAAAGCCCGGTCGTCTGCGAACACTCATGCTACGCTCCCAAGGCGGAGGATGAGTGTCAGCCTGGTCTTCGGCGGGTACTTGACTGACTGGCTTAGCGGCAAAAATAGAATTGCATTCCGGTTTTTTACCAATTGTCACCGGAAAATTAACTAAATGCCCGTTCCGTCAAGGATGCCGCCATTGTTTTTTTATTGTGCGATTTGGATATAATATTTTGATCGTTAACGGTTTACGTGTAAAAAATACACACATTCATGGAGAACAAAAGAATGTAAAATATTTATATGCGATTTTGCACAATAAGCGAAATCGGGGGTAAAACACTTTTGAAAACCGGTATTTTGAAATTATTGCGGCTGTTCCATATCCGCCAATCGCGTCCGCCGCGTCCGTCCGCCGCGCCCACTGTTCGCGCCGTTCGCGCCGCGTTTACCGTTCGCGTCCACCGTTCGCGTCGTTCGCGCCCGCCGTTCGACAGGCGCTGATGCTTGCGCCCTTTCAGGGCTTCTGTATCACATATAAAATGCACCGACTTCGCACTTCGCACTGAAGACTTCGCACTTTCCTACCGTACCTTGTGTCGTCTTATCACAAGCCATCCCTGATGCGACTTTTTTATTTATTTGCCTTTTGCATAACCGTATTTGTTGCCCGGGCGCAGCAAAGCACCTTCGATGCCGACAACGACAACTGGGGGGCTGAAGGTGATCCGCTGGGCACAATGGCAGGCTGGGCATCTATGGGCGGGTTGCCGGGCGGGCATATCCGCGTCACGGATGCGGCTACGGGCGGGATCTGGTATTTTACAGCGCCGGCCAAATTCAGGGGAAACAAATGCGGCGCATACGACCGCTGGTTCCGGTACGATCAATTTACCAGCGATACCATGAACCAGATTTTTTCCACCGATCCCGGAGACCTGGAAATTTGGGGCGACAATAACCTGAAACTCGTATTCGACAATACCAACAACCCGGGACTGAACTGGACGCATTACGACGTGCACCTGCGCGAAGACGCCGGCTGGCGGATTGGCAGTTCGAACGGTCCTGTGCCGACCGAGGCCGAATTTCGCTCCGTCCTTTCTAATATCACCAAAATTCGTATCAAAGGTGAATACCGCCCGGCCGCCGACTTTGGAGGGCTCGACAATGTAATCCTGGAAAATAACTTTCAATTCGACCTCGATGACGACGACAGCAGTGGCGCCGGCGGCAATGATTTTCGGTCGGATACCCTGTGCACAGCCGAAGCGACCGTGACGGATGCCGACATCGTATTCGTTTCGGAACTGCCGATTGATTCCGTAGTGGTGCGTGTGCTGGGCGCCGACAGCGACGATCTGCTGGCGTCCGGAGCACTACCGCCCCAGATATCGGTTGCGCCTACCTCCACACCCGGCTACCTGGTATTCGTAAACAACGGCAATGCTTCCACAGCCGACTTTATTGCTGCTTTACTCACGGTCGTCTACCTTGATCTGTCCAGTACACCCGAGCGTGGCGAACGACTGCTTGGCATCAACGCCTTCACGGAATGCGGCGACATGGGCATTCGCTTTGTTTATTTACCCATATTTCCGCCGCCCGATGCCGGGCTGGATGCCGACACGATTGTTTGTGCCGCAAGTGGTCCGCTCCAACTTTTTCAGGTTTTAAATGGCAACCCGGAGGCCGGAGGGTTCTGGTCGCCGCGACCCGAAGGCGGGCCTTCTCTGTTCGATCCTGCTAAAGACGCTCCCGGCGTTTACCAGTACATCATACCGCCAGCCGGCGAATGCCCCGGCGATACGGCTGCTGTGGAGATCAGCGTGGAATTCCCGCCGGCACTGCGTGCGGATACGACAGCCTGCTATACGGATACACTGGTGCTCTCCGTGCCCGGGGGGCTGGTTTCGTGGCAATGGAGCGACGGGAGCCACCAGCGTGATCGTATCGTAAGTTTTTCGGGCGTTTACACACTGACCGGCGCCACGGAAAACTGCGTCTTCACCGACAGCGTACAAATCGGCTTTTACACCTGCGAACCCTGTGCCTGGTACGCTCCCAACGTTTTTTCGCCCAACGACGACGGCCACAACGACGGCTGGCACATTTTTCTGCCTTGCCTGTGGCAGACGTTCCGGCTGGAAATTTTCGACCGCTGGGGCAGCCTGGTATTTGCTGCCGACGACCCCGAAACGGAATGGGACGGCTATAATAAATCCGGCGCGCCGGTTCCGGGCGTGTATATCTGGAGGATAGAATGGGTGGGTGAATTGTTTGGCATTCCACATATTTACCGGGCAGCGGGCGACGTAACGATCGTTCGATAGAACATTGTTATTGTGTTCATTTGGGGTTTTTAAATTTTTTTAAATGTAAATTTGGTCTTTGTTCGGAAAAATACTATAAATTTAGCCTTCCCTTTCTTTAAGGAATATAAACCATATGTTTCACCACAATCCTCCGACGCGCGTGGAGCGCCGGCAGGGTAAAACCGATCAAAGCCTATGCTAAACGTACGCCAGTTACTTTCCGGAAAACCCCACAACACTGTATTTGCCGTGCGGCCCGACCAGATGGTCATTGAAGCGCTCGAACTGATGGCTGCCAAAAATATCGGCGCCGTACTGGTGATGGAAGGCGAGCACCTTGCAGGTATATTTTCCGAACGGGACTACGCCCGGAAAGGCATTTTACAAGGTAGAAAAGCAAAAAGCACGCCTGTTACAGAGGTGATGACCGCCGGGGTTTTTGTGGTAGATATCAACAAAAACATAGAGGATTGTATGAAAATGATGTCGGAAAAACACATCCGGCACTTACCCGTGGTGGACCAGCAACGCGTGGTTGGTATACTGAGTGTCAGCGACATCGTTACAGCCATGATGCACGAACAGGAAAACCGCATTCAAAGCCTGGAACAGTATATCACAGGTTATTGAGTTTGTTTAGCGTTTCCAATGCACGAACAAGAGTTATCCCAAATTTTCCGTTATAAGAAAATTCGGGATTTTTATTGAATGCATCTGCCGGCAGCAGGGTCTCATCATTCTTATTGACAGCATGTTATTTGTCGTTGAGTGGGTGGGTCCAAGTGGTGGCATGGGTTTTCGAATTTTAGCCGGTTTGTATGTCGTACGACATACAAACCGGCTAAAATTCGAAAACCCATGCCACCACTAAGCAAGGCGCCAATTGTTTTAAAATTCTGTTCTTTGTGATTCCATACACACAAAAACTGCTTTTGAAATGCATGCTAAAATAGTCTCCGCCCTTTTAATGGCGGCTTTTCTGCAACTTTCCGGCATCCATGCCCAAACCTTTTATTTCGGCGCCGACCTTTCCTATGTAAATGAAATGGAAGACTGCGGCGTGGCATACAAGGAACAAGGCGCTGCCAAAGATCCTTACCAGATTTTCGCCGAACACAACTGCAACCTGGTGCGCCTGCGGCTCTGGCACACCCCTTCCTGGTACGATGCCCTGAATGCCGGCAACCGGTACTCCGATTTTAACGACGTGCGCCGGAGTATTATGCGGGCCAAAGCAAACGGCATGAAAGTGCTGCTCGATTTTCATTTGTCCGACAACTGGGCCGATCCCTCCAAACAGCGCGTGCCGGCCGCCTGGGTCAACGTGGTGGACAACCTGCCTGTCCTGAAAGATTCGCTTTACAACTATATCTCGTCCACCCTGCTGGCACTCAACAACGAAGACCTCCTGCCCGATATGGTGCAAATCGGCAATGAAACCAACAAGGGTATCCTTTTGTCGCCCGCTGTAGACGCCGCAGGCTGGTCGCTCGACTGGAACCGCAACAGTCAGTTGTTCAACCGCGCCATCGACGCCGTACACGACGTGGAAAACACGACCGGGAAAGAGGTGAAAATCGCGCTGCACATCGCAGGCCCTGCCGAGGCCGGCTGGCTGATGCAGGGTTTCTGGAGCCATGGCGTGACCGGCTTCGACATCATCGGGCTTTCTTATTACTGGGCCTGGCACAAACCCACCACCATCGCCAATACGGGAAATGTGATTACGCAAATGAAACAACTGTACCCGGGCAAGGACGTCATGATCCTTGAAACGGGCTATATCTGGAGCACCCAGAGCAACGACAACGCCAACAACACCATCGACGCCGTACATCCCAACTACTCGCCCGCCAGCCCTGAGAACCAGCGCGACTGGCACGTCGACCTGGCGCAGGAAGTCATCA
Organism: Bacteroidota bacterium; assembly: GCA_029561355.1. Taxonomy (GTDB): domain Bacteria; phylum Bacteroidota; class Bacteroidia; order Chitinophagales; family Saprospiraceae; genus M3007. The sequence goes on from JAKQJD010000108.1 coordinate 5,621, forward strand.
ACCGGGGCGGTATCGGCGTCGTTTCCTGGGAACCCGCCTGGGTAACATCCTCCTGCTGGACGCAATGGGGGCAGGGATCGCACCAGGAAAACGCTGCGTTTTTCGATTTTAACAGCAACCTGCTCGTCAACGGCGGAATGGATTTTATGGCGCACGACTACGACAACCTGGTATTCACCACCACGCCCGTTTCCACCCGGCACCTGGAGGTATGGCAGGACAAAAGCCTGCGCACCCTGATGCTCCAACTGGAAGGTTTTCCCGGCGACAGCAGCCTGCAAATTCAATTGATGAGTACTGCGGGTAAAGTCGTGGCCACGCGGCATTATATGACACCCGGCACTGAAAAAACCGGTTTCGGATTTTTGCTGCCTACCGGTCTGCCCCCCGGGATTTATTACGTGGCGGTATATGAAGGCCGGCGCTTTTCGGCCATGAAGGGGATTATGATCCGGTGATAGTTCAAACCAAAGCCATTGTTTTAACCCATTCCTGCACAATTTTTAATCAAAAAGCCAAGGGCAGCGTGTCCTCCTGAGCGCAGCGAAGGATCTGAATTTACTCCAGTGTTTCTG
>JAKQJD010000637.1 GCA_029561355.1 Bacteroidota bacterium
GTGGCGATTTTGTTGGCAAGGTCGTAGCGCATGCGGTTGGTGAACAGTTCCTGTACGCCATTTACAAGCACCACATTGCCGAATAAATTGCTAATGCGCGTATTGGTATTGTACAGCGCCGAATCGGCAAACACTTTTACACTGTCACTCTGCTCCAGTGCCACATTACCTTTCAAAATGGCGTTTTCCTGATCCAGAATAGCCGTATCGCAATAAACGAGCGTGTTTTCCTGCCGCATACGCACGTTTCCACTCAGTTTCTGAAGCGTGCGTTCGCCTTTGATGAAGTATTCGACCACCAGCGCCGTTTCGATCTTGAGTTTTTGGGTAGTATCCTGCGCCACCGGGACAATAGGCGACTGTGCTGTGAGCATAGATGAAAACAGCAGGCAAAGACTAAAAAAAATGTATTTTTTCATGGTGAAGGATGAACGGGTGCGTTGTCGGAGGCCGGCTGATCCAAAGCAGCTGGTAGGGTATCCTGACCGACTGGTACAGATTCGGGTTTTTCCAGTCCGCTGATTTTAAAAATCCACTCGTAAACGTTGGAGATCCATGTTTTGTCTACCAAAAACGTCAAAATTGTGGTAAATAATGTAGAAAAAAGGATGATGGAAAAAACAACCGATTGGATGATCTCTCCACCGGGCACTCCTTGTTGTGCAGGAAGCGACGCCAGGACCGCCGCTCCCAGACCCTTGGGGATCATGGTAGCCATATACGCCGCATCTTTGGGCGGGGTGTTGCGCGGAACGGCAAGCCGCACGATCGGAATTCGGATCAAAAAAAGTGCGCCGGTAATAATGGCGCCGATGGCCAGCATCCACCAATCCTGCAGGCGTACGGAAATGCCGATATACACGAAAAAAAACGTTCGGAGCAAAAATACAGCTTCAGAAAAAAAAGCCCGCTCCTGGCCGGTCAGGGAAATAGGTTTGCGCGAAATCACATTTTTCATGATCGGTGGCCCCAGCACGTCGATATTTCCCAGCGTGATGCCGAATAACAGCGCCGCAATAGGCCCCGAATAATTCAGGATTTCCACAATACCGTAAATGATAAAAACGAAAGCGGGTGTGGTAAAAACCGTATTCTGCAAGGTGCGCATACGGTTGAGCAACACGCTCCAGAGGAACGCCCCTGCGATGCCCAGCATAGCCGCCAGCAGAAATGCCGCAATCATCTGGCCCGTCACGTAGGCCACGTCGAACCGGCCGATCTTGTACGCGCTCAACAGTGTAAGCGGAATAGCCAGTGTGTAAACGTCTGAAAAAGCCGATTCCAGCACCAGAATGGTCCGGCTGCGCTCTGTCAGGGGATACTGACGTACCAGCGTTGTCACTACTGCCGATGAAGTGCCTCCGACGATACTGCCCAGCATCAGTGACCGTAAAACGCCCAGATCGGTATAGAAATAAGTGATACCCGCAGCAACCAAACAACTACCGAAGAAGTTATACGTTGTGATACGCGCCGTGCCTCCCAGGGAGTTTATAAGCGGTTCCAGACGCTGGTCGATACCGCTTTCAAACAGGATAAACACAAGTGTGATCGTAGTAAAAACAGGCCCCACTGCGCCGAAATTGCCAGTATTTACCAAACCGCCGATAGGACCCAGCAACAACCCGATAATAAACAACCACAACACATCGGGAATTTTCGTACGGGTAAACAGGCTCGCAAAATAGTGCGATAAAAAAATGGTAATCCCTACGAAAACGATGGTAAAGGCAGTCGGCATAGAAGGAAGGTCGATTGTATTTCAATGCAAAATAAGATAAAAATAAGCAATGACAGCGCCCGTACTTCTTTTCGACGGGGTGTGCAACCTCTGCAACGCCTCCGTACAATGGGTTTTACTCCATGACCACAAAGGCATTTTTCGCTTCGCGGCATTACAATCCGACACTGGTCAGGCACTGCTGCGCAAATGGAACCGGCCGACGGCTGATTTTGACTCGGTGGTACTTGCCGACGGCGACCGCCTGCTGCTGCATTCGGATGTTCCGCTCGAAATCGTGCGCAGGATCGGCGGCTGGTGGCAATTGCTGTATGTTTTTAAGATAATACCGCGCCCTGTACGCGACGTAATTTACCGGTGGGTGGCACGAAACCGGTACCGCTGGTTTGGTAAACGCGAATCCTGCATGCTTCCGCGCCCCGAATGGAAAGGCAGGTTTGTTTGAATAGGCAACACACCTTATTTTTACCAAAATTTAATAAGCATGAACATACGTCCTACTCTTACCAAAATAACCCGCAACCCGTTTCTTCACGGGCTGTTGCTCCTGTTTTTTATCTCATGCGCCGGTTGCGGCGGCCCCGACAAAACGGAAGTCCTCAACATCCGGCTCGAAGGTGCGCCCAACAACCTGAACCCTTTCCTGACGTCGAGCGGCTACAATCTCTACGTTTGCAACCAGATGTTTCAAACGCTCGGCAACCTCGATCCCAAAACCCTGGAAATGAAACCCCTGCTGGCAAAAAGCATTCCTGAGGTGCGGAACGTGACGGAAGGCCCTTACAAGGGCTCGCTGGCCTACGACTTCGAAATTCAGGAAGCCGCAAAATGGGACAATGGCACGCCCGTAACGGCGCAGGACATTCTCTTTACCATGAAACTGATGTTTCACCCGGGGCTGCCTACGCAAAACTGGGCCACCTATTACCAGGCGCTGCAAAACATAGAAGTGGACCCCGCCAATCCGAAAAAATTTACCGCATACTACAAAGAGTACTATATGCTGGCCCTGGAAAGCATGTGCCAGTTTTTCGTGTATCCTGCCTATAATTACGACCCGAACAACCGGCTCACGAATATTCCGCTCACCCGTTTTCTGGATAAATCGAAGGCGGCAGAACTGACAGCCGACATCAATGTGAAAATATTTACCGATGAATTCAGTCAGCCGAAATTTGCCTACGAACCTGCTTCCGTAACGGGCAGTGGCCCCTACCGGCTCGAATCTCTGAACGACCAGTCTGCCGTACTGGTTAAAAAAACCGGATGGTGGGGCGACGAGGCCGCCGCCGAAACGCCGTTGCTGGCCGTTTACCCGGAAAAACTGGTGTACAAGGTAGTGAAAGACGAACCGCTCACGGAAAACATGCTCAGAAACGGCGAACTCGACATCGTGACGGGGCTCGACGCCGCGCGCTTCGTGCAACTGAAATCGGATGCAACGCTCACGTCAAAGTATGACTTCATTACTAATGGCTCCATCCAGTACGCCCGCTGGATGTTCAACCTGCGCAACCCCAAACTGGCAGATGCCCGGGTGCGGCGCGCGCTGGCACAGGTGATCGACTACGACTACGCACTCAAAACAGTGCTGCAAGGCATGGCACAACCTATCGTAGGTCCTGTAAACCCGGCAAAATCGTATTATGCCGGCAACATCAAGCCGTATACGATGAATATCGCCGCCGCCCGGCAATTGCTGGCCGAGGCGGGCTGGGCCGACAGCAACAACGACGGTATTGTCGACAAAATGATCAACAACCGGCGCACCGACCTGTCCATCGACGTGCTGGTGCCGATCAGCAATAAAATCAACAGCGCCCTGGCTGCCAGTCTGAGCGAAACGGCCCTGCAGGCAGGCGTGAAAATCAACGTGATCGGCGTCGATTTCAATAAAATCTCGAACGACACGAAAGAAGGCAAATACGAGTCCGCCTTCCTCGGCGCCCAGTTGTTTCCCGGACTGGTCGAACTGTATTCCCGGTTCCACTCCGCCAGCCTGACACCGGCAGGCGACAACCGCTCCGGTTTTGCCAATGCCCGGGCCGACAGCCTGATTATGGCCATCCGTACCACACCCGACGAAGCCGTCCGGAAGGCGTTATATTTGCAGGCGCAACAGATTTTACACGACGAAGTGCCGGAAGTGCCGTTATTCGCACCTTTGCAGCGCATCATCGTGGCAAACAAATTCGATTACGTGCTCACGGCCAACCGTCCGGGTTACTACGAACAAATGTTTAAATTGAAATAAATCGTACCCTTTCACAACTCACCACTTACAACTCACAATAATGGCTTTTGAAGTAGAAGGCAAACTGCACCGTTTATTCCCGACCGAACAAAAATCGGCCAGTTTCCAGACCCGCGAATTCGTACTCGAAATTCCGGATGGCAACTATCCCCAGGTCATCAAATTCCAGGCTGTGCAGGAACGCTGCGCTATGCTGGACAACTATAAAGAAGGTGAACGCATCAAGGTGTCGTTCGATCTGCGCGGCCGCGAATGGAATGGTAAATACCTGACCAACCTCAATGCCTGGCGCATCGAACGCGCCGGCGAAGGCGGCGGCACCACTGAAAGCGGAAATACCCGCGAAACCGGCAATGCCGAAAGTTTCCCGGCTGATCCGTTCCCGAACTATTCGGAAGCGCCACCTGCTACGGGTAACTTTGACGATTTGCCATTCTA
>JAKQJD010000109.1 GCA_029561355.1 Bacteroidota bacterium
GATAGTACAGTGACCTGCTTGCAGGTTATTGATAATGTACCCAAGCGAGCTTCCAAGAAAACCCTCTAAGCATAGGTATATAGAGCCCGTACCGTAAACCGACACAGGTAGGTAGGGAGAGAATCCCAAGGCGCGCGAGAGAACCCTCGTTAAGGAACTCGGCAAAATGACCCCGTAACTTAGGGAGAAGGGGTGCTCCGCTAGTGTGAATATTATTTACTGATATGAGCATGAGGGAGCCGCAGTGATCAGGCCCAGGCGACTGTTTACCAAAAACACAGGTCTCTGCAAACACGTAAGTGGAAGTATAGGGACTGACACCTGCCCAGTGCTGGAAGGTTAAGGAAGGGGGTTAGCGCAAGCGAAGCTCTGAACCGAAGCCCCGGTTAATGGCGGCCGTAACTATAACGGTCCTAAGGTAGCGAAATTCCTTGTCGGGTAAGTTCCGACCTGCACGAATGGTGTAACGATCTGGGCACTGTCTCAGCCACGAGCTCGGTGAAATTGAAGTATCGGTGAAGATGCCGATTACCCGCAACGGGACGGAAAGACCCCGTGAACCTTTACTACAGCTTTGCATTGGGCTTGACTATTCGATGCGTAGGATAGGAGGGAGGCGTTGATCCTGGTATTCTGGTACTGGGGGAGCCGACGTTGAAATACCTCCCTTTGACTAGTTGAGTCCTAACGGAGAAAATCCAGACAGTGCATGGTGGGTAGTTTGACTGGGGTGGTCACCTCCTAAAGAGTAACGGAGGTTTGCAAAGGTACCCTCAGCATGGACGGTAATCATGCGAAGAGCGTATTAGTATAAGGGTGCTTGACTGAGAGATCGACGGATCGATCAGGGTCGAAAGACGGCTAAAGTGATCCGGTGGTTCCGCATGGAAGGGCCATCGCTCAAAGGATAAAAGGTACTCCGGGGATAACAGGCTGATCTCCCCCAAGAGCTCATATCGACGGGGAGGTTTGGCACCTCGATGTCGGCTCGTCGCATCCTGGGGCTGGAGAAGGTCCCAAGGGTTGGGCTGTTCGCCCATTAAAGCGGCACGTGAGCTGGGTTCAGAACGTCGCAAGACAGTTCGGTCCCTATCTGTTGTGGGCGCGAGAAGATTGAAGAGACCTGACACTAGTACGAGAGGACCGTGTTGGACGAACCTCTTGTGTACCGGTTGTGCCGCCAGGTGCATTGCCGGGTAGCAATGTTCGGCCGGGATAAGCGCTGAAAGCATCTAAGCGCGAAGCCTACTCTGAGATGAATCTTCTGATTAAGGGTCGCAGGAGACTACTGCGTTGATAGGTGGCAGGTGTACATGTGGTGACATATTGAGCCGAGCCATACTAATTACCCGTAAGCTTCCTTTTTTTACTTTTTTCACGGTGCTGAATAGTTTACTTTAGAGTAAGTTATCCATCAATGTTAGACCTTTACTTTATATAGTCTCTCGATTGAGATTGTCATTTCCCGGTTTTTTGTCATGATTCAATGGAAATTGAATCAAAGAGATAGCGAGTAAGCAATTACTCAAAGACATGTTGGTGCCTTTAGCGATGGGGTCCCACCTCTTCCCATTCCGAACAGAGTCGTTAAGCCCATCAGCGCTGATGGTACTGAGGTTGATGCCTCGGGAGAGTAAGTCGGTGCCAACTCAATATAATTAAGCCTTGTTCCTTTGTTGGAGCAGGGCTTTTTTGTTTTTTACGCCTGACGGCGTGTTGGTTTTTTTAACCACAAGGGACACAAAGGGTTTGCACAAGGGACACTATGCGGGATGTCCTCCTTTAATATTTATCAACCACGGAGGGCACTGTGCGGGATGTACTCCTTTAAAATTTATCAACCACGGAGGCACAAAGGACACAACGCGCGACGTCGCACGTTGTGTCCTTTGTGCCTCCGTGGTTGATAAGAAGGAGGGCATCCCGCATAGTGTCCTTTGTGCAATCCCTTTGTGTCCCTTGTGGTTAAAAATTATACAACGCAAGGAGGACGTCACGCTTAGTGCCTTAGTGCCCCTGGTGGTTAAAAAAAATTAAAGGAGTACACCCCGCATATCATCCCCTCGTGGTTAAAAAACAAACCCGCTCACTTCGAAAAAAGGTCTTTCACCTTCTGGAAATCCGGATGCTTTACACCCATATCCTCCAGTTCCGCAATGTCTTTTAAAAAGATGGCATCAGCCAGATCCTGATCGGCGGCTTCGAATTTTTTGCCTTTCCATTTTTTATATACCGGCAGCGCCAGGTCGTAACGGTTGTTCAGAAGATAACCCAGCGCCAGGTTGGTTTCCACTTTTACGAATTGCGGGTTGAGTTGCAGCGTTTTTTGAGCCGCAGCGATGGCCTGCGGGTACTGATCCACAAACAAAGCATGGTAACTCAGGCTGAAATAAGATGAGGGGTCGGTAGAATCGGCCCGAATGGCGGCCAGGTCGTTTTTATATGCCTTTTCATAACTGCTTTTCAGCAACTGCCGAGCAACCACAAAAGCCGTAGAATCGGAAGGCTCCTCTCCGAGCGCTTCCAAAATCGCTTCAAAAGGCGGCGGTTGGGCAGCCATGTTTTTGATGCAGGGCGGTAATTCCCGGATCGGGTTTTTCGTATAACTCAACAATTCCAGCCTGCTCAGGTTGCACAGCGAAACCGGCAAGGTAGTCAGGCGGTTTTCGCCCGCAAACAGCGTCGTAAGCGCCTGCAATTGTCCGATCTCTTCGGGCAAACTGCCGAGTTGGTTATTGTTGACGTATAGTTCGAGCAGATTAGTCAGCGCGCCGATATCAGCGGGCAGGCTGCTCAATTTATTGTTCGCTAAATCGAGGTAGTTCAGGTCTTTCAACTGCCCGAATCCATTTGGAAGATCCGAAAGTTGATTCGAGGCCATTCCCAGTTTCTGCAAATGAGTCAATTGTACGAAAGATGCAGGCAACCGGGTGATCCGGTTGTAAGTGAAAGAGAGTCCCTGCAGGTTCTGCAATTGCCCGAAGTCCGTAGGTAATCCGGTCAGCAGGTTATTGAAGACCTCCAGCGTTTGCAGGCCGGCCAGTTGACCGAAAGAAGCAGGCAAACTACTCAGTTTGTTTCCGGAAAGATTCAGATGGCGCAACCGGCTCAGGCGACCGAAATCATCGGGAAGTTGCGTCAGCCGGTTGAAGTTGACCTCCAGCCAGGAGAGATTCGACAATTGAGAGAACGTTTCGGGCAGAACAGTCAGTTGATTCCCCACCATCGTCAGGTATTCCAGATTGTGCAACTGCCCGAAACTATCGGGCAATCTGCTCAGTTGATTGCCTGTTAGCCTGAGCAGCCGTAATCCGGTCAATGCACCGAAATTATTGGGCAGGGCATTCAACTGGTTGGCTTGCAGCAGCAGGTACTCCAGGTTTTTCAATCGCCCGAAATCAGCCGGCAAAGCGGTGAGTTGATTATCGTTCAACGTCAGCGTTTGCAGGGCAGTCAGACTGCCGAAACCGGCCGGCAGCGCCGACAACCTGTTGTTGTGCAGGTACAGGATTTTAAGGTGTGTGAGATTTCCAAAACCTTGCGGCAATGCACTTAACAGATTGTTACTCAATAATAAAACCTGAAGTTGGGGATACCGGCAAATAATGTCCGGCAGCATGGTCAATTCGCTCCTGCGCAGATCCAGCGCCCTTGTTGCGGAATCAAGTTGCCCGATTTCCGTCGCGAGCCGATAGGTATTTCCCAGCGTATCGACGAGGTATTCGGTACGCCAGTTCTGGCCTTCCGCCATCCGGCCCCGGGCAAAACCCTGTTCGTCGAAAGGAGAAAGCGTATGAAATTTGAACGGAATCAGGGTGTGGCCGGATTTGTCTATAAACCCGTAACGTTCGTTGACAGGGTCGAAAGCCAGTCCGAAACGGTTGTTGTAAAAATACAGGCGGTCCAGCACTTTCGCGGCGTTTTGGCCCCCTGCCCGCTCCCGTTTTTCGAGCGCATCGAACGTTTTGTCTATCCATGTATTCACTTCGGTCAGATCGGCGCGTTCGAAACGCCGGGCCGATTTAAATTCGTCGTATGCTTTTCGGTAATCGCCGGCCTCAAAAGCAGCCTTTGCCCCTTGCATAACACACTCGAAAGTGGTGCAGGGCTGTTGTGCGGAAACCTGAAAAACCGGGAAAAGTATGGAAAGGAGAAAAAAATGAAAGGTTTTCATTTTATAAATGTTCAGATGAGAAGTTGGGGTGAATGCTTATTAAACCAACGAATGTAAACGCATCTTTTGTCTATTAAGAAAACATTAAGCCTGATCCGTATGAGATATGTTCTTTTTGCTATCAGCCTGTTCTTCCTGATTTCCTGTATGCGCAAATCTGCCGTTGAAACCGCTGCCATGCCACCCAAACGGGTACGCATCCCTACCACCTGGGAATTTGTCAGCCTGTCCAAAAAGATATCCGGCGACGATCCTTTCGGGGTAAAATCTTCCGCTTTAAATGTCATCCTCAACGAACAATTAAAAGGGACCACATTTATCGTTTCCGAGGATAGCCTCATCGTCAATGGTCCGGATGGAAAACCTGAAGGTCGGGGCAAAATCATAAAAAGAGATGCCGGCTCATATACCTTGCAGGACGAACATGGAAAAACCGGCTCATTAAAATACAAGGTCAGTACTGATAAACAGACGTGCACCTTTACTTACGAGGACGGGTCTAAAGTGTTGGTGCGTAAATTGGTTCAACATTCGAAGCAGTGATGCGTGAATAGAGCGTTTTTAACCACAAACATCAGTCATCCCGAATTTTGTGAGTGCCCTTAAAACTATGAAAATCGGCCTTATTCGCCTGGTTTAATAACAAATGCCGGTTTGTCATCCTGTCGGGACCCGTCCACTCTACGACGTGTTTTTGCCTGTTTTCCCCTCGTAGGGTGGACGGGTCCCGACAGGATGACAAACCGGAATTCGTTATTATTCAAAACGAAAAAATTCGGGATGACTCATGTTTGTGCAACCTCTTTGTGAGCCTTGTGGTTAAAAAGTTACCGTTATTTTTTCAGACTTTTGGGCGAACAACGCTACAACTTACACATGAAATACTTCTTGCTGTTTTTAGGAGCACTCCTGCTCGCTCCCGCACTCCCTGCACAGGACGCTGCCAACAACGCCGCATTTATACGCGATCATTTCACCAAACGAGAGGTAATGATCCCGATGCGCGACGGCGCCCGGCTTTTTACGGCGATTTATACGCCGAAAGACCAAAAAACGAAGTATCCGGTGCTGATTACCCGCACGCCGTACTCCTGCGCTCCATACGGCGCCGATGCATTTCCCGAATCTTTTAAAAACATGGACCTCGCGCGGGCAGGTTACATTTTCGTTTTTCAGGACGTGCGCGGCGCTTACATGAGTGAAGGCGATTTCGAGGATGTACGCCCCTACAATCCCGCAGCCGCTACCAAACCCAAAGCGGGCGTTAAAGCGGCAGCCGACGAATCCACCGACACCTACGACACCGTCGACTGGCTGCTGAAAAACGCCAACGGCAACAACGGCAATGTGGGCGTGGTCGGCACCTCCTACCCGGGCTTTTATGCCACCATGGCGATCCTTGCAAACCACCCCGCTATCAAGGCCGTATCGCCGCAGGCGCCTGTGACCGACTGGTTTGTCGGCGACGACTTTCACCATAACGGCGCATTCATGCTCATGGATGCATTTTCCTTTTACTCCGGATTTGGTAAAACACGCCCGAAACCGACCATGGAAAACGCTTCCGGCTTTTCCGAATGGAACACGCCCGACAACTACGATTTCTTCCTGCGCACGGGCGCATTGCGCAACTACACGGAGAAATACGGCATGAAAAATATTCCGTTCTGGAACGACCTCATGGCACACCCCGACTATGACGCCTGGTGGAAAGCGCGAACGCCGCGGACGTATCTGAAAAACATACGCCCCGCCGTGATTACGGTCGGCGGGTTGTTCGATGCCGAGGACTGCTGGGGCGCCTGGAATACCTATAAAGCCATTGAGAATCAAAACGCTGCATCCGCATCCAACCGAATCGTTATGGGCCCGTGGGTACACGGCGGCTGGCACCGCAGCAAGGGCGATCGGCTGGGCAACGTGGCATTCGGTGCCCCGACGAGCACTTATTTTCAAAAGGAAATCGAACTGAAATTTTTCGAGTACTACCTGAAAGGCGCCGGCGACATGAACCTGCCCGAAGCGAACGTGTTTGAAACGGGCAGCAACAAATGGACTACCTACAACACCTGGCCACCCAAAGAAGTGGTGCAGCAAAAATGGTATTTCCAGGGTGACGGCAACATCGCCCAACAAACGCCGGATGCCAACGCAGCCATTCCGGCCCGCATCTACACCAGCGATCCTTCACATCCTGTTCCCTATACGGAAGACGTGCACCTCCACCGCACCCGCGAGTACATGACCGACGACCAGCGCTTCGCCGCCCGCCGGCCCGACGTGCTGGTGTACCAGACGCCGGTGCTCGGTCAATCCGTCACCGTTACCGGCCCGGTTACGGCCGACCTCTGGGTTTCGCTCGACGATGAAGGCCAGGCGCCCCGCAATGCCCTCCTCGATGTGGATCTGGTGGTCAAGATCATCGATGTTTTTCCCGATACCTTGAAAACCTCCTCCAACGATGTGCCCCTCGGCGGCTATCAGATGCTGGTACGCGGTGAAATTTTCCGGGGCCGCTACCGCAACAGTTTCGAAAAACCGGAAGGTTTCGACCGCAGCGATCCGGCACACGTGCGGTTCGAACTGCCTGATATTGCCCACACGTTTTTGCCCGGCCACAAAATGATGGTGCAGATTCAAAGTTCCTGGTTCCCGCTCGCCGACCGCAACCCGCAGCAATTCGTTAATATATACGAAGCGCAGGATGCCGATTTTATTCCGCTGAAGGTGACGATACATCAGGAAGCGGGGATGGCGTCGGGGGTGATTTTGCCGGTTTTGAAAAAATAGTTATTGGTTATTGGTTATTAGGGGGGTAACCCTTGGCTGAACCAGTAAACAATGACCAAGCGTTACCATCCTAATAACCAGTAACTAATAACGTATAACCAATGTACACACACGACACTCAAATCCGGGTCCGCTACGGCGAAACCGACCAGATGGGTTACCTCTATTACGGCAACTACGCCGAATACTACGAAGTAGGCCGTGTGGAAACCATCCGCTCGCTCGGGCTGACGTACAAGGAACTGGAAGAAGTGCACGGGATCTGGCTGCCGGTGATGAGCCTGGATATGCGCTTCGTGCGCCCGGCGTATTACGACGACTTGCTGACGGTACACACCGAAATCCGCAAACTACCCGACGAGTACATCACCTTCCACGTGGAAATTTTTAACGAGAAAAGGAAAATGGTGAATGCCGGTACCGTCAGGCTTTGTTTCTTTGATGCGAAAACACGCAAGGTGGTGCCTGCCCCCGAATACCTGCTCGAAAAACTCAGGCCGTTTTTCCATGAAAAGAACTGATTACATCGTCCGTATTGTCCATTATTTCAAATACCATCCGATCTGGATGCGGTTGCTGGCGTGGTCGAAAGGACATTCGCTGCCGGGACTGAGCAAAATCCCGATTTACAACCTGGTGAAATTCATCGATAAGGAGACCAAGGAAGACGCCATTATTACCCGGGCGAACAGTATGGCGTTCAGTTTTTTTATGGCCATTTTTCCGTCGATCATCGTGCTGTTCACCCTGCTGGCCTACACGCCGCTGTATGAGAATTTCGACGACGTGCTGCGCGATTCCATCCACGAGATCATGCCGGGCAGCGCGGGCAAACTGATTTTTAAAACCATCGAAGACATTGCCACCATCCCCCGCAGCGGTCTGTTGTCGTTCGGTTTTTTCCTGGCCATCTGGTTCGCTTCCAATGGGATGCTTTCCATGATGCGCGGTCTGGAAAAGGACTATTCCGCCACGTTCAAGCGCCGCACGGGCTTTGAAAAACGGATGATCGCCATTCAACTCACCTTTCTGGTGGCGATTGTACTGGTGGCTTCTGTGGTGCTGGTCATTCTCGGAAACACAATTCTTAAATTCATTTTCCAGTACATCAGAGCCGATGCCATTACCCGTATGACCTTGTTCTCGTTCCGGTGGGTGGTGGTGCTGCTGTTGTTTTACACGAGTTTTTCTACCATTTACCGCTACGGCTCTTCCACACGCCGCAAAATCCCTTTCTTCAATCCGGGCGCTATGCTGGCGATGTTGCTCTCTATTTTTATTTCCTGGGGCTTTTCCTTTTACGTCGACAATTTCGGGAATTACAACAAGGTGTACGGCTCTATCGGTACCCTGATCGTGCTCATGATCTGGATACAACTCAATTGTATGATCCTGTTGATCGGGTTCGAATTGAATGCAGGGATTGCCGTTTTGCGGGATTTACGGCAGGTGGAAGCGGCTAAAACGCATATTCAGTGAGGGGAGGGTTGAGAGGTTGAGGGTTGAGATTGTTGAGATGGGAGCCTTTGGGCTTGGTTCGGCTACGCCGCCCAAAAACCGAAGGTTTCATTTTTAACTCTCCCCTTTCTTCCTCGTCCAGTAAAAATAAAACGGCAACCCCGACAGCATCAGCACAATACCGAGTGTCGCTTCGCGCGGGTGGTTGATGCAGGTAATGATAATCAGCGCCACGCAGAACAACACGAACAAGGCCGGTACGATCGGGTATCCCCACACTTTATAAGGCCGTTCCGCATTGGGTTCGCGGCGGCGCATCACGAAAACACCGAATGCCGTAGCGCCGTAAAAGAAAAACGCCGCAAATATCAGCATGTCCGTCAACTGGTCGAAACTGCCCGACAGCACCAGCATACAGGCCCATAGGCCCTGCATCCACAGCGCGGGGTTCGGGGTATGGTAGGTTGGGTGAATTTCGGCGGCGCGGGGGAAAAACAGTCCATCTTTTGCCATGGCATAATACACCCGCGGCGGCATCAAAATGGTGCTGTTGGTGCAGCCCAGTGTGGTGATCAGGATGATGATCGAAATCAGGGTAGCGCCCATGTCGCCGGCAAAATGCCGCACCACTGCCACCGCAGCGATTTCGTTTTTCGCCTTGTGCACGTCGATCAACTGGTCTATCGGCAACACATAGAGATAGGTAAAATTGACGATCATGTATGCGCCGATGATGATCATCATGCCGCCGAATAAAGCGAGCGGCAGGTTGCGGTTCGGGTTTTTGATTTCCCCACCGATGAATCCCAGCGTATTCCAGCCTTCATAGGCCCAGAAAGCCGACAACAGGGCCGCAAATACGGCTTTGATGAGCGTAAAATCCGTCCAGTCGCGCGGCGTGTAACTGACCGACGGCGTGTTGAAATTGCTAATACTGCCGCCGCCCCAAAGGAAACCGGACACCACGATACCCAGCAACCCCACGATGACCAGCCGGGTGATCCAGGTGCTCAGCGCTGCGGCGTTTTTCAGTCCGCGCGAATTCACAAACGTCAGCACCAGGATGAGCAGGATCGTAAGCCCTTTTACCCCCGCATTTTCAAAAGGTTTGAATACCAGAAACTGTATACTTTCCACGGATTCCGGCAAATGCGGGAGTGGAAACATTGCATTGAACGACTGCGAAAAAACGTAGGCGATAGATGCTACCGCTGCCGTTTTGATAACGGCAAACGTGCTCCATCCCCATAAAAAAGCCATAAAACGGCCATAAATCTTCCGGAAATACACAAATTCACCGCCCGAATCGGCCATCATGCCCGCGATTTCGGCATTGCTCAGGGCGCCGAACAGACTAATGATGCCGGCCAGCAACCAGGCCCACAGCACCAGCGACGGCGACAGCAGATCGGCCGACATGGGCGCTACTTTTTTGTACACGCCCGATCCGATAACGGAACTGACGACGAGAATGGTGGCGGCCGACAGCGTGATGCTGCGGATCAGTTGACCTTGTTGTTTTTCCATGATGTGACAAACGTAGGAAAGATTTCGGGTTTGTGCGCATATTTACCGCCGTAAAACTATCCGTATGCTGCGCACCATCCTCTTTCTGATCGCTACGCTGATTGCCCTGCCCGTTGTGGCTTTTTATACCGATCAGTCGCTCGCCCCCGAACACTGGGCTGCCCTGAAAACGCTGTTCACCGCCATGGTGGTCGTGGCGCTCACCTGTTTTGTCGTCAGCGAACTCACCCGCAACTACAGCCAGGTCGACAAACTCTGGAGCCTGCTGCCCATCGGATACACCTGGTACGTGGCCGCGCAGGCCGGTTTCGACGCCCGCACCGTGCTGATGGCCGTTCTTGCCACCCTTTGGGGCGCGCGCCTGACCTACAATTTCAGCCGGCGCGGCGGCTACCACTGGATTCCCTGGCGCGGCGAGGAAGACTACCGCTGGGCCGAACTGCGCCGCCAGCAGCCCGCGCTCAACAGCCGGCCGGTATGGATGGCCTTCAACCTGTTTTTTATTTCCCTGTACCAGAATACGCTGATCCTCCTGTTCACCCTGCCCACTATCGTGGCCTGGCAGGGGCACCACCGGCCGCTGAATGCCCTCGACATCCTGGCGGCCGTGCTCATGGCCGGTTTTATCCTCCTCGAAACGGCAGCCGACCAGCAGCAATGGAATTTTCAGCAGGAAAAACGCCGCCGCCTGCGTACCGGCGAGCTGCTCGGCGGCAAGTACGCCCGCGGTTTCTGCTCCACCGGCCTCTGGGGCCGTATGCGGCATCCCAACTATGCCGCAGAACAAGCCATCTGGCTCAGTTTTTACCTGTTCAGCGTGGCCGCCACAGGCCGCTGGCTCAACTGGTCGCTGGCCGGCGGTATCCTGCTCGTGCTGCTGTTTCTGGGCAGTTCGGATTTCAGCGAGAAGATTTCGGCGGAGAAATACCCGGGGTATGCGGCGTACCAACAACTGGTGCCGAGGTTCTGGCCGCGGGTGTGGTGAGGTTTTCGGGGGGCTGTTTAGGTTGTTTTGAGAAGTGTTTGGGTTGTTGACCCAAACGTTTAGGTCATTTTGAGAAGTGTTTAGGTTGCTGACCCAAACGTTTAGGTCATTTTGAGAAGTGTTTAGGTTGTTGACCCAAACGTTTAGGTCATTTTGAGAAGTGTTTAGGTTGCTGACGCAAACGTTTAGGTCATTTTGAGAAGTGTTTAGGTTGTTGACCCAAACGTTTGGGTCTGAGACCTAAAACTTTAGGTGGGGGAGTGAAATGCTTCTTTAACGGACGTAAACGGGTCGGTAAAAGACCCAAACGCTTCTCTGTGGGAGAGCGTGGTATCTCAAGGGGACCTAAAGGGATGGGGATGGGAAGGGAATGGATCTCTGAGCAACCGGAAGGCTTGGCTTGGCTTGGCTTCGCAACCCAAACGAGATGACGGATAACCGGATTGGTATTACCGAAGATATCCATATTTTTGAGTGGCAGATAGAAGTGACCTCGTTTTGCTTTTGGAATTTTGCGTAGACCGGTTATGATTTTAAGGAAATGACTCGATCCATCCCAGTTCATCTGCCAGTACGGACAGATTTAATGCAAGCCTTTCTGCAATGAATTGACGAGATGAGGACTCATCCATAGGCTAGATATACGCACCATTGATTACAAATTTGTGGTCAATGGTGCGGGAAACAGTAGTTGGAGGCATCCATCAAAAAATCAAAACTATCCCTTCATAATCACAAATTAAAATGAAGATAAGATTACTTTCCCTACTACTTGTCCTAACACAAATCCTAACTGCCCAAACTTTCACCGAAATGACGGGCACCCCCTTCGCCGGCGTTAAGTGGGGTTCCATC
>JAKQJD010000014.1 GCA_029561355.1 Bacteroidota bacterium
ACCGATTTGTCGTCGTAATTGAAACGAATGCCGGGCAACAGACTCAGGCGGTTCGTGATAGACCAGTCGACCTGGCCGAAAACCGCTGCGCTTAAGGTGTTGAGTTTTTGGGTCGTTTTAATACCGTAACCTTCAAAAAGCCCCGGTGTTTTCCACAAATTGCTGGTGGTACTTTGAGAAAAACGCCATTGCGCATCGCCGGATTCCTCGATATGAACCGGGTCGGAATTGAGTTCCTGTCCGAAAACGAATACGCCGAAAACGCCGCTCAGTTTGGACGACAAGGTGCCTGCCCAGCGCACTTCCTGCGACCAGTGCTGGTGCCGCGAGGTGGCTTGCGACAGTTTCAGTGCCTGCAGGCCTGTGAAATCGCGGTCGTTCGAAGGATCCCAGAACCAGTAGCGCCATGCGGAAGTAGCCGTGAGCGTACCCGAACCGAGGGTATAATCGATGTTGAGCGACACCCCGCCCAGGTCATTGCCCGAGCGCCAGGGCGTATCGTGGTCGATCACGCGGTCGAACGGGTTGCGGCTCGGCAACGTGTAGTTGAGATCGGCAATGATCTGTTCGAATTGCCGGTAAGGTGCGCGCAGGGTGGGCGCTACGCCTGCAAAAACCTGCGCATAGCCGTCGGGGCGCTGGCGGGTAGCATCGCCGGCCAGGATAAATTTCAACTTTTCGGACGGTGCGAACAGCAATTGTGCACGAGCGCCCAGGTTGTTGATATCGTTTACAGGTTTGTCGGTTACCACATTTTTAAGCAGACCGTCGCGTTGCGTGCCGGAAAAAGACAAGCGGCCGGCAAATTTTTTGCCCAGCGGGCCCGTGATGGAGGCTTTGGCCTGCACGTAACCGTAATTTCCATAACTCAATTCGAAATCGCCGCCCGGTGTAAAACTCGGCTTGCGGGTGGTCACATTAAACGTACCTGCCGTCGTGTTTTTGCCAAACAGGGTTCCCTGCGGTCCGCGCAGCACTTCGATCTGCTCCACGTCGATAAAGTCGAGCGTGGCTGCGGCAGGGCGGGCATAGTATACACCGTCGACGTAAAAACCGACGCCCGGGTCTATACCGTCATTGGTAAGTCCAAAAGTTGTTCCCAGACCGCGAATACTGAGACCGGTGTTGCGCGGATTGGACGTGTAGAGTTGCACGGAAGGGATCAGTTCTTTCAGACGATTCACGTTGAAAGAGCCTGTTTCGGATACAATGCCGCCGCTCACCACGGAAATCGGGATCGGAACATCCTGCACCGCTTCTTTCCTGCGCCTGGAGGTTACGATAATTTCGTCGAGGAAGTTGTCGCCGACCAGCGTAATTACGAGCGGCGCTTCGGGGAATTTGGAAATTTCAATTTCCTGCGTCAGAAAGCCGAGGTATTTGACGACTAACGTATAAGGCAACTTATTTTGTGGACTGATAGTGAAATTCCCGGCAGAATCGACTACCGCATACGTGCTGGTGCCTTTCACAACGACCGTTGCACCTTCGGAAGGCACACCATCTGCGTCCTTGACAACACCCGTCAGAGCGCCTTGAGCAAATGCCATGCCTGCTGATAATATGATGAGTATAATAAGATGTAATTTAAGTTTCATCGCAAAAATGTATTTAATGTAATGAATTGTTTTAGTTCTTGTTGTGTCAATTTTAACACAAATCAGATAAAGCATTTCTGTTCCTGAAATCGACCAGGATGCAGGGTGCTTTCTTTTGCTACGGCAGTGCAAAAACCGTCAACAATAGGGCCTCAGAAATAGCGGGTGAGTTTTCATACAAGAGTGTTCAAGTAATTGTGTCACAAATGTACGGATGATATTTATAAGTCTATTAAATTAAT
>JAKQJD010000117.1 GCA_029561355.1 Bacteroidota bacterium
TGTTCACCCGGAAGAATATCGAAACCGGCGGCGGTCATAGCCGAGCGGAACCATTTGGTATTGGCTTCCAGTTTGTCGCGCAGGGCCGTGCTGGCGCTGAGCAGTTCCATCACCTTGATACTGGCGCCTACGATAGAAGGCGCTACGGTATTGGAAAACAGGTAGGGCCGCGAACGCTGGCGCAGCATATCGACGATCTCTTTTTTGGCGGCCGTGAAGCCGCCGCTGGCGCCGCCGAGGGCTTTGCCGAGCGTGCCGGTGATGATATCGATACGGTTCATCACGCCGCGGTATTCGTGGGTGCCGCGGCCCGTGCGGCCGAGGAACCCGCTGGCATGGCATTCGTCGATGCCCACCATCGCCTGGTATTGATCGGCCAGGTCGCAGATTTTGTCCAGTTGGGCGATGGTTCCGTCCATGGAAAATGCGCCGTCGGTAAAGATCAGTTTGCGGCGCGCGCCGGCCGCATCAGCCTGTTTCAGGCAGTCTTCCAGCGAAGCCATATCGTTGTGCTTGTACCGGAAACGTTTGGCTTTGCACAGCCGGATACCGTCGATGATACTGGCGTGGTTGAGTTCGTCGCTGATGATCGCATCTTCCTCGCCGAGCAGTGGTTCGAACAGGCCACCGTTGGCATCGAAGGCCGCGGCATACAGAATGGTATCTTCCTGGCCCAGAAATTCGGAGATCCGGCGTTCCAGTTCCTTGTGGATGTCCTGCGTGCCGCAAATAAACCGCACGCTCGACATGCCGTAGCCATGTGTACGAATAGCCTCGATGGCCGCTTCCGTCACTTCCGGGTGGCTGCTCAGGCCGAGGTAATTGTTGGCACAAAAATTCAGCACGTCGTGCTGGGTGGTCGTGCTGATGACGGGCCCCTGTGTGGTGGTGATCACACGTTCTTCCTTGAACAGCCCGGCTTCGCGGATGCCCTGAAGTTCGGCGTGGAGGCTGGATTCTACGTTGGTAAACATTGGCTGTGGCGTACGACCGAACCCCAGTTCGGTCATTTTTTGTGTGTTTCGCCGAACTGGGGTTCGGCGGTACGTTTCTACTTCTCCGTCACGCGCACGGCAATACGTCGATTCTGCGCACGGCCTTCTTCGGTCTCGTTCGATGCCACCGGATGTTGCGATCCGTATCCTTCGGGGCTCAGGCGGCCTTTTTCGATACCCATACCTTGCAGGGCGGCTACGGTGGCTTTCGCGCGGTCGGTGGAGAGTTTCAGGTTAGCTGGTTCCTTGCCGACATTGTCGGTATAGCCACCTACCTTGAGTTTCACTTTCGGGTAGGCTTTCAGGATTTCGTAAATATTGGTCAGTTGTTCCCGCGATTTGTCCATATCGATCACGGCGCTACCGGTGTTGAAGGTAAGGCGGTCGAAATTGAACCAGGTCGTTTTATCAACGGGTTTGGAAGCGTCTTCGATAAAAGCGATCAGTTGATTTTCAATGCCGTTCGGGTTGCCTTTTATTTCAAAGCCCGAAGCCAGTTTTTTCGAGAAATACGAAGCGGCAGCCTGCGCGGAAGCAGCCATTTCAGCGGCTTTGATAGCGGAGGAATCCACGGCAGGTGTTTCCGTTTTCACCTGGGGCATAGCCGGTGTGGCGCAGTTTTTCATGTAATACATGATGCCGAAGCCCAGGCCGAGCAACAGCAACAACGGCCAGAGCCAGCGGGTACCCACGGCTGTTTCCACCGTTTCCGTCGGAACGGCAGCGGCGGCAGGATTGACGAGCCCCAGCACGGAGGCCAGTCCGCCCGGCAAAGCGCCGAGAATACTTTTTTGTTCGCCCATAAGCAGGTTGGCCAGGCCGGAAACGCCGAGGCCTTCACCACTTATTTTTTTGCTCAATACGCCCATTACCAGCGGACCAACCAAGCCGAGCAGGGAAGAAGCGGAAGACGATTTTACGCCGGAAAAAGCGGCTATAGAATTGGTCATAGCCGGCACTTTTGCGCCGAACAGCAGGCCCAGCAAATGTCCGGCTGCGTCTTTCGGGTCGTTGTGCGCCAGGTTGCCGCCGCCGACCAGGCCGGCAGGGTGATCCAGAACGCCGGCATCGAACCCGGAAAGCAGGCTAAAAATGCTGCCTATGGCATGGGCGTCGCCGGTTTTTTGCAGCAATCCGGCAAGGATGGCCGGAATGAAGCCGTTTGCGGCTTTGGAAACACCATCGGGAGATTCTCCGAGCAGTTCGGAGGCTTGGCCGATCAGTTCGGGCGTAAGGTATTGTTTGACGGAGTCGAGTAAGTTGGTCATGTTTGCAACGCGGATCACGCGGATGGACAGCGGATCTACGCGGATTTTTGCAACGCGGATCACGCGGATGAATAGCGGATCTACGCGGATTTTTAGATGTTGGTGAACGATAGATTTTACTTCGAGGAAATAAAAACCTGTGCGAAGGTCCATAGATTTTTCGAATTCCATGCGCAAAATAATCCGCGTAAATCCGCATTAAATCCGCGTGATCCGCGTTGCAAAGATCCGCGTAGATCCGCTGTCCATCCGCGTGATCCGCGTTGCACGTGTTTCCTAAAAAGGATATCCCACAGCCAGGTTCGGGTTAAAATCCTTCCATTGCAGGCGCGTGAATTTGTTGAGCGCCCAGTAGGATCCGGACTCGTCCTGCCGGAAAGGCCAGCGCAGGGGCAGGCCGAAATCGACACGAATGACGAAATAACTGAAATCGCCGCGGATGCCGACGCCGGTGCCGAGGGCGATATTTTTATAGGAATCCCAGCGCAACTGCGAACCCGGCCGCAGGCTGTCGGGGCGAATGGTCCAGATGTTGCCGCCATCTAGAAAAACGGCGCCTTTGAGCCACCAGATAAGCGGGAAACGCAATTCGCCGTTGAATTCGAAACGAAAATCGCCGGCCTGATAATACGGTTGTATGGCTTTGGAATCGTTGTAACCGCCCGGCCCCAGTTGGCGGATGCGCCAGGCGCGCAGGCTGGACGGACCACCCACGAAGAATTGTTTCACATATGGTGCGTCTTTCGTATCGCCATACGGTACGATGACGCCGGAACCTACGCGCAGGGCGCCGATTAGATCTTTCCGAAATTCGCGGGTATAGGTAGCATCCAGGTCGAGGCGCAGGTACTGCGCGAAATTGAGTCCGCCCAGCGTCCAGGTTTGTTTTCCGAAAGGAATACTCCAAAGCCGGTTGATGGCCAGTTCTTCGAGGCCCGAGAGGTCGGAGTTGAAACGAAAGGCCCAGCGCTCGCCGAAACGGTTCGCCTGACCCGCGTAATTGTAGTTGAACGCGCGCAGCACGAACCCCGTAAACAACTGGTTGCTGAAGCTGCGTTTCAGGAATTCATTGGAAACCTTGAGCGTATCGATCAGACGCAACACGTCGATACCGACCTGGTCGATGTTGTACTGATGCTCGGGGCTCGACCGGATATCGTAGCCGAAAGAGGTGTTGATTAGGTTGTAGGCGAAGAAATCCGTAACGTTCAGGTAGTTGTAATTCAGGCTGTACCGCGCCTGTCCGTCGGCTTTCATGCGGTTATACAGCGCAGTGGGAAGGATACGTTTTTGCCCGAAGCGCATGCCGTGCATGCTGCGCCAGAATCCGAAATAGTCGAAAAAGCGCGGGAACACCAGTTCGTTCAGGAATTTTACCTCATTGGAAAAAATAAACCGCCGCTCTCCGACACCGAACTCTATGTTGTACTGAACGTTCGACTGCAGGTGTTCGGCACCCCGGAACAGGTTGCGGTTGGTAAACGATAAATTGGAAGAAACCCCCAGCAGGTTGCGGGCCAGCGATGGTGAGGTAGACGAGTTGAGTTCCACACCCCCGCCGATGGGCAGGCGTTTGTTGGGCCGGAATGAAATGGCGACATTGATCTTGTCGGGCTGAATGGAGTCCTGCGAGGGTTTTACCGTGACAAACCGAAATACCCCGAGCGCATTCAGGTTGTGGGTCGTTTTATCGAAATCGATCTGCCGGTACGGCCAACTGGGTTGCAGCGCAATGGCATTGTAGAGCCGTTCTGGTTTTACCTGGAATTTCGGGTCGGCGGAAGCGAAGTAGACGCCGTTAATGGTAGTGTCCTTTCGGATGAACGACACGTCGGGCAGCAGACTGGAAAAAACGGCGATTTTCCCAATGGTGTAGGTTTTATGCATCATCGAATCGCCGGGAAGCAGCACTTCCACCGTCACATTGGTACGCAGTCCGGTGGTATCGCCGGTAAATTCCACAAAATTGGGCGTAAAAAACGCGTATCCACGGTTTTTGAGCGCCGAGGTGATGCGCAGCCGTTCGGCCTCGAATACCAGCCCGTCGACCGCGTCGCCACGGTGGAGCAGGGTTTCTCCTTCTGTCAGGTGCATCACTTGTTCCACCAGACTGTCCCTGCTCTCAAAAAATATGGAATCGATGTGGTACAGCGGCCCCAGGATGAGGTTGTATTTTGTTTTTACCTTGTACTGGTTGATGGTATCGGTATCGAATGAAGCGACTGCATTAAAATAGCCGCGCTGGCGCATCTGGTTTTCAAAATTCAGGGCGGTTTTCCGGGCCAGGTCCTCTTCATAAATGGTGGGCGGCTCGGCGATGCGGCTCGTGGCCCACTTGGCAAATTTGGTGTTGCGGTCGTGGTATTTATAATAAAACCAGAGCCGCGTACGGAACAGGCCGAAAGCGCGCTGGTTGGGCTTCTGCTTGTAATAGCCTTCCAACTGGTACATCAAAGGCGCTCGTTCGGCAAAATTCAGTTTGCGCTCCGCCTTCAATTCCAGGGAATTGGCTACCAGCAGGTGTTCGCCTTTGGCAGTGTCCAGATGCTTCGTAACATTGCAGGCCGTTAGCAGGCACAAAACGAACCATCCGAACACGACCTGTGTCGTTCGGGAAAATATCCAGCCTTGTTTCAAGGGTTCGGGATGTTTATTTGAGTAAAACATGGTTTTATGCAAGGGTTGATGAGGGTTGATGAGGTTGATGAGGGTTGATAAAGGTTTATAAGGGTTGATATTCATCAGCTCGGGTAGAATAAAATTTTTTCTTTACCGAGCCGATGAATATCAACCCTTATAAACCTTTATCAACCCTCATCAACCTTTATCAACCCTCATCAACCTTATCAACAGTAAACGACTTCAACGAAAAACTCGTGGTATCGCACAACCAAAGCAAACTTATTCATGCCCTGCAGGTAAAAAAGTACCGGCAAAAGTATCGAAACTTCTTAGTGGAGGGCGAAAAAATGGTAGCCGAACTGTTGCAGCAGCAGCGTTTCGCAGTGGTTTCCATTTGGGGACTGGAACGCTGGGCTGCCGACCATGCTGCCCTGCTGCAACCTTTTTTACAAAACTTTAACCCCGTAACGGAAGCGGAGTTGCAAAAAATATCGGGACTGACTACGCCAAATTCCGTACTCGCCATCGCACAGTGGCCCGATACCTGGCCCGAAGCCGGCCTGTTGCAATCGGATATTTGCCTGTACCTCGACGGTATTCAGGATCCCGGAAATTGCGGCACCATGCTCCGTATTGCCGACTGGTTTGGGTTTCCGGCGGTGTTTTGTTCGCCGGAAACGGTAGACGTATTCAGTCCGAAAGTGGTGCAGGCGAGCATGGGCGCTGTTTTTCGGGTGCCGGCCCGCGAAATCGGCCTCCCGGAACTACTGGCCGACTGTGCCGCGCCGCCGCCCGTCATGGGCGCTGTGCTAGGCGGCAACGACCTCTTCAAAACCAGCCTGCCCAGCCACGGATTACTGGTCATCGGCAACGAAGGCCGCGGCATCAGCGCTGCCGTTGAATCGCTGCTCACCCATCGCCTCACCATACCGCGCCACCCGTCGGGCCACGCCGAATCGCTCAATGCCGCAGTGGCTACGGGTATCCTGGCGGCAGTGTTGCGCAATTCGGGCGAATAGCTCTATTTTCGCACCACCTACATCACACATTTTCAGGATAAAACATTTAAAATCAACCAACTATCACTATGACGGATTTTAGAAAATACCTCCCGATCATTTTGCTCGCACTGGGCGCCATTCTTGTATTCAGCATGTGCGGCTCCTACAACAAAGCCGTCGGCATGGACGAGGGCATCAAAGGCAAATGGTCGGAAGTAGAAAACCAGTATCAGCGGCGTATGGATCTGGTCAACCAGACCGTGTCGACCGTAAAGGCTGCCGCTAACTACGAACGCCAAACCCTGGAAGCGGTCATACAGGCACGGGCTGCTGCCACACAGGTGAAAATCGACGCTAACAACCTGAGCCCTGAAAACATCCAGCGTTTCGAACAGGTGCAAAACAACCTTACCGGCGCTATGAAAAGCCTGCTGGCGGTGTCGGAAGCCTACCCGGAATTGAAAGCCAATCAGAATTTCGTTAACCTGCAAACGCAGATTGAAGGCACCGAAAACCGGATCGCCATGGCGCGCCGCAATTTCAACGAGGCCGTTAATGCGTTCAATTCGTATATCCGCCGCTTCCCGACCAACCTGATCGCCGGCATTTTCGGCTTCTCGCCCAAAGGTTATTTCCAGTCTACGCAGGGCGCGGAAACGGCGCCGAATTTGGATGATAAGTTTGGACAGTAAACCAGAAAAGTGAGAGTTGTGAGAGGGTGAGAGATGTGAGAGCCGACTTTGATTTCGCCGCTTCGCTCCAGTCATGCAGAATTACAGGAGGAGAGTTTTTTGTGTTTGGTATTTTTAGAAGAGATTGGCTATCAAATTTTGCTAAACACTTTACCACAAAAACCAAATACTCTCAACAAAGCGAAGCGGCGAAATCAAAGTCGGCTCTCACTCCTCTCACTCTCTCACCTCTCTCACTCCTCTCACTCCTCTCACCGTCTCACTTTCTTTTTTCGTTATGCTATTTTCCAAAGAAGAAGAAACCCGCATTCTCCAGACCATTCAGGCAGCGGAGCGCGGTACCAGCGGCGAAATCCGGCTGTTCATAGAGGATTTTTGCCTGCGCGACCACCCGGTGGAGCGGGCGGAAGAAGTGTTTCAACTGTTCGGGATGTACAACACGAAGAATCGAAATGCCGTGCTGTTGTACGTCGCCGAAAAATCAAGACATTTCGCCATCTGGGGCGATGCGGGTATTCACCAGCAGGTGGGAAACCAGTTCTGGGAAGCGGAAAAAAAACTGCTCCGCGAACAGCTGCAGGCCGACAATGCGGCGGGCGGCATCATGCAGGTGATTTCCCTGATCGGTGACCGGCTTCGTGCCTATTTTCCTTCCGACGACAACCACGACGACAATGAACTTCCCGATGAAATTATTTACGGCGATTGATATATGCCACATCCGGGCCTGGATGCTGGCAGCGCTGTTGCTTTGTGCGGCGCCGCTGCTGCGTGCGCAAAGTGACGACGACGCTTTTCCCCCAAAACCGGAACCGGCCGTTTACGTGCATGACTACGCCGGCTGGCTGGGCGGCGGTGAAAAAGCCGCGCTCGAAGAAAAACTGCGTCGTTACCACGACTCCACCAGTACACAGGTTGTGGTGATGATCCGTTCCGACCTCGGCGGATACGACAAGGCTTCCTACGCTTTCGAACTCGGCAACCGCTGGGGTATCGGCCGCAAGGACAAGAACAACGGCGTGGTGATGCTCATCAAATCGGAACCACCGGATCGCGGTATTTTTATCGCCACCGGCTATGGTACCGAAGGCGCCTTGCCCGACATTACTGCGGGCAACATCATCCGCAACACCATGGCGCCGTATTTCCGGCAACAGCAATACTACCAGGGCATCGATGCCGGCGTCGACGATGTTATCAAAGCGCTCGGCGGCGAATTTGCAGCCGATGCTTCCGAACCACTCGATGGCGGTGCATTACTCGTTCTGTTGATCGTATTCGGCATCCTGATAGGGGTTATCATTTTCGTTTTTTACCGGGTGAAAAAAGGCATCGGCACCAGTTATACGGCCGACGGTAAAGGCCGCTCACGGCGCAGCCATGATCCCTTCGGCGGCGGCTGGTGGATTGGCGGCGGCGGTTTCGGCGGCGGTAGCAGTGGCGGTAGCAGCTGGGGCGACAGCGGTGGTAGTGATGGCGGGAGTTTTGGGGGCGGGAGCTTTGGCGGGGGCGGCGCGGGAGGCGATTGGTAAGAGAAGTGAGAGGTGAGAGAGTGAGAGAGGTGAGAGTCCGTAGAGTACACCGCTTCGCTTCGGAAAAACAGAATGAATTGACTAATAGTATTTTAATCAACGCTTTACATTTATGACAAACACTGAATTCAACGAGAAATTCAGGAGCCGAACGCGTGATTTTTCGGTCAGGGTAATTCGGTTTCTGGGGAGTATTCCCTACAATTCGGCAACCAAAATCTTATGCCATCAACTTGGAAAATCGGCTACTTCCGTAGGCGCCAATTTCAGGGCATTTTGCAGGGGAAGGTCCAAAAATGAAAAATTTGCCAAAATCTGTATAGTCGTGGAAGAAGCAGATGAAATGATCTACTGGTTGGATTTATTTGAAGCCTCCGGTTACGGAGATAAATCAGAATTGGTTTGGCTTTCTAAAGAGGCATTGGAAATTCTGAAAGTAACAGCGAAAATCAAATCTTCCCTCTCCGTTTAGCCTCCATGGCGAAGCGGCGTACTCTACGTACTCTCACCCTCTCACTCTCTCACTCTCTCACTCTCTCACTCTCTCACCCTCTCACCCTCTCACCCTCTCACTCTCTCACCCTCTCACCCTCTCACTCTCTATATATGTCTCTGCAACAAGCTTCCATTTTCGTCGCCCCTTCCGACCTCCACGGCCAGGGCGTTTTTGCTGCCCGGGATATCGAAGCCGGAGAAGTGCTCGAAATATGTCCGATCATTTTGTTTCCGAAGCACGAGTTGCATTACGTGCGGCAGACCGTGCTAGACGATTATTATTTTGATTGGGGAGAAGAAGGCGAGTGGTATGCTTTCTGCCTCGGCTACGGGTCGTTATACAACCATTCGTATCAGCCCAATGCCGAGTATGGAATGGATTTCGAGGCCAAAACCATCGATTTTTACTGTATTCAAAATATTCCCGCAGGCGCTGAAATTCTGATCAATTACAACGGCGATGCGGACAACCAGAGCAAGGTGTGGTTTGAGGAGTAGTTGAGGTGGTTGAGGGGTCGAGATTGTTGAGTGGTTGAGGGTACTTTGCTCAACAATCTCAAATAACATTGAGCGAAGCACCCTCAACAATCTCAACCCCTCAACCCCTCAACATCTCAACAATCTCAACATCCCTTCCCCCACCAATTTTTATGAAAAACAAACAAGAAATCCTCACCTACGAATCGGCGCAGGAAGAACTGCAACAGATTGTGCGCGACCTGCAGGCCGAAAACGTGCGTATCGACGAACTCACCGAAAAAATAGCCCGCGCCGGTCTGCTGATCGCATTCTGCCGAGAACGCCTGCGCGCTACGGAAGAAGAGGTGGCCAAACTGAGCGGACAGTAGGGTTTTTGGGGTGTGGTGTTTCGTGTTTGGGTGGAAATATGCATGGCGTATGAAATGTCTTGGCCGATACATCCTATTATTATTCTGGGGGCTTTTGCCTGCATATCTGACCGCACAGGTTGCCGATTCCTTTGTGCTCGTCCCGGGCGGCGCCTATATAATGGGCGACCAGTTTGGGGAAGGAAGTCAGGATGAATTGCCTCTGCACCAGGTGAAAGTCAGGAGTTTTTACCTCTCGCCTTACGAACTGACGACCGGCGAATACCTGCGGTTCGTAGAAACCACACACGCCAACTACCCGGCCTGGCTCGATCAAAACAGCCCTTACCATTATCGCACCGGCGCCAAAGACTACTACCGGGCGCTCGATTCCATTCTTTTTGATTCGCAGCGGCCCATTGTCGGGATCACCTGGAAAAATGCCGTGGCCTACTGCAACTGGCTCAGTACCGAGCACGGCCTCTCGCCGGCCTATCAAATGAACAGTGACACGATTGTGTGGACCCCGGGCGCCAACGGTTATCGCCTGCCCACGGAAGCAGAATGGGAATACGCCGCGCGGGAAGGCGGCAAAAAAGTACGGTTCGGTACAGGCCGCGACAGCGTCGGTTCGCGGGACATCAATGTCGATGCGCGGGCTGCATTTGCGCGGGCGTACGTCGTGGACAGTTTCCACCGCGACTACACGTTGCCGGTGCGCACGCTACAACCCAATGCACTGGGCTTGTATCATATGAGCGGAAATGTGTGGGAATGGTGCCAGGACTGGTATGCGGCCGACTATTACGGGCAGGCAAATCAACCGGCTTCTCCCCGTGGCCCAACTGCCGGCACACAAAAAGTGCTGCGCGGCGGCTCCTGGTATTTCGATGGCTATCACGCGCGCTGCTCCAACCGGCACCATGCGCGACCCGGGCAGCATTTTCATGCGGCAGGGGTGAGGCTGGCGCGGAATAGAGCGTGAGAAATGTGAGAGATGTGAGAGAGTGAGAGCCGACTTCGAGTACACCTCCTTCGCCCTAACCTCCAGATTCTGGGGCGAAGGAGGTGTACTCGAAGTCGGCTCTCACTCTCTCACATCTCTCACCCCTCTCACGCTCTTAAAGAACGTTCGCGAGTTGCTCCTTGATCTTCTCCAGTTCATCCTTCATCTGCACCACCAGCCGCTGAATATCGGCGTCGTAGGCTTTAGCGCCGAGGGTGTTGATTTCGCGGCCCATTTCCTGTGAAATGAAATTGAGGGTACGGCCCACAGATTCCTGTTTGCTGTCGAGATGTTCGAGGAAGTGGCTGCAATGCATGCCGAGGCGCACTTTTTCTTCCGACATGTCCATTTTCTCCAGGTAGTAGAGAATTTCCTGTTCGAAGCGGTTGTTGTCGATATTTTCCTTGCCGTAGTTTTCTTCCAGGTTGTTGCGCATCCGTTCGCGCATCCGCACAAAACGTTCGCGTTCGAAGGGCGTCACCTGATCCAGGAAAGTGGTGATGTTGGTCAGGCGCTGGCGGAGGTCGGATTCCTGAGAGAGCCCTTCCAGCACGCGGAATTTTTTGAAATTGTCGAGTGCATTGGTCAACACCCCGCAGATAGCCTGCCATTCGGCTTCATCGACCTCGCCGGATGCGGCTGCCACCACATTGGGGATGCGCAGAATAGCCTGCAGCATTTCACCCTGGTGAATGTTGAGTTCGCCGGCCAGGCGGCTCAGCTCGCGGTGATAGCCCCGGAACAGCGCTTCGTTGAGGCTCACCAGGGCGGCGCCGTCGGCATTCTGTACGTCGATATTGACGTCGATTTTACCGCGTTCGGCATGGTCGGTCACCATTTTGCGCAATTCCACCTCCTTCTCCTTGTAGTCGCCGGGGAAGCGCAGTTTAATATCCGTCATTTTGGAGTTGAGTGCGCGCACTTCTACGGAAATCGTCTTGTCGCCAAACGTCGAATTCGCCCGGCCGTAGCCTGTCATTGATAGCAGCATGATCCAGAAAGTCAAAAGATTAGAAAATATAAAAATATAAGATGTGCCGAAAAGGACGGCAAACTTACACGAAAACCTAACATACCGTAACAAGAACCGCGAAGAGAAAATAATCTATCTCGCCGGGTGCAAATTTTTAGACATTTTTTTTGTAAACTGCTGAATTAGAGCGAGTTTTCCGCCCTGAAAGTAAAAAAAGCGGAGAAGGGTGCACGAATCTCTTAATGCCTGATTTTCAAAGCAATATTGGTCTTATTTTTTTCAGGAAAAGCTTGTGAAGGCCGAAAATTGTTAGAACTTTGCACCTCGTTTTTCAGAAAACCCGACTTTCGTTCATAATTCATTCAAAATCAACGAAATAAAACATGAGAAAGGCTGACCTTGTGAACGCTATTTCCGAAAAAACCGGTGTAGCCAAAGTGGATGTGCTCGTCACACTCGAGGAATTGTTCAAAGAAATCAAATCCACGATGACCAATGGCGAAAATGTATACGTTCGCGGCTTCGGCAGCTTCGTCATTAAAAAGCGCGCCAAAAAAGTAGGTCGCAATATCAAAAAAGGAAAGTCGATCGAGATTCCGGAACACTTCATTCCGTCGTTCAAACCGGCAAAAATATTTACGGAACAGGTGAAGAAAAATGTGACTTCCCTGCCCGATGATGAATCTGAAGATTAAAGCAGGAACAGGGCATAGCCGATAACAGGCTTGTCTCATCCTTTCCACATGAATAGAACGCAATATTCGGTATTACTGGCAGCGCTGGCTTTGTTTTTGCTCTTGTATCTGGGTTTCGATACCAAGACGGACAAGCAAAAGACCTCTGAAGAGTCGCGCAGTCTGCAGGCGGAAAGTACCAGTTTGGAAACGCTGGAAGCAGATGCCAAAGAACACCTTACCCCTACGCAGGCGGCAGAAGTGGCCGATCTTGAAAAACGAACTGAACAGGCCGGCAGCGACGAAGCGCGGATTCCCGCACTGAAAGATCTGTCAGGCTGGTGGTACCGCGCCGGGCAAATGCCTATAGCAGGCGGTATCGCGGAACAGGTAGCGACGTTGGAAAACGCCGATACTTCATGGTCGGTGGCCGGAGCGCTGTTTTACAACGCACTGGTCGGGTCGCAGGATCAAACCGTGCGCAGTTACAGCGCAAGCCACGCGGTGAAGTCATTTGAAAATGCGGCTTCTCTCAATCCGGACAATCCGGAACACCGCGTCAACCTGGCGCTGGTGTATGCGGAAAATCCGCCGCCGGACAACCCGATGCAGGCCGTTCTGATGCTGCGGGAACTGGAAAGTAAACATCCCGACAATCCGGCTGTTTATAATGCACTCGGAAGGCTGGCGATCAAAACAGGACAGTGGCAACGTGCCATAGATCGACTGGAAAAAGCCTGGTCGCTCAGTAAAACGAACCCAAATACTCCGTGTCTGCTGGCGAAAGCCTATGAAGCCACGGGGAATACTATAAAAGCACAAGAGTTTGCGGGTATTTGTAAATCCCGTTGACTCATTAACTCATAACCTGTCTGCTGAAAAGCAGACTCAAAATTTAGTAAGCATTATGCCTTGCGGAAAAAAACGTAAACGCCATAAAATTGCCACGCACAAGCGTAAGAAGCGCCTTCGTAAGAATCGCCATAAGAAAAAACGTTAGTAACTGAACCACAGGCACTTAGCGCCGTTTACCACGGGCCGCTGTGCCGGGGTCAGCGCCAGACGCACCGTCGTAAGAAAACTTTCCGGAAAAGCCGTTGTGCTCCCGGAAAGTTTTCTGTGTATGTTCTTATTCCCGGATACAGGCAAGCATTTTACCCCAAAATGTGTGTTTTTACCCCAAAGTCAGTTTGAGTCCGTCCTTTTTTGTACTACCCCAAACAAAAATGTATGATCGGCGTCGCATTGTCGTCTTCGCACTTTCGACTTCGCACTTTCGACTTCGCACTTCGGACTTTTTTAACTGCCCTTGCTGCCCCCGGAATCCGTGGATCTTTGTAGCCCTATAGCGGCCCCTAGCGCCGTATACATCCACCATTGCGACGGTCTGATTTTTGTCGCCCGCACCGACCCCGGTAGCCGGTCGAGCGGCTTTTGCATTTTTTCAAATGCCTGCTACTCCGTGGTTTGCACGTGCCTGTGACAAACCTTATTTCCATCGTGGATAAAGAACTGATTATCAATGCCACTGAATCCGGCGTTGAACTTGCCCTCCTGGAGGATGGCAAACTCGTAGAACTCCAGCATCAGAAAACCAACAACAATTTCACCGTAGGCGACATCCTGATCGGCAAGATCCGAAAAATGATGCCTGGGCTCAATGCCGCATTTATCGACATCGGGCACCGGAAAGACGCATTCCTGCATTACACCGACCTCGGCCCGAAACTCCGCTCGCTGGTGAAATGGACGAACGGTGTGATGAACGGCAGTATCAACACGCACAAACTGGATAATTTCAAGTACGAAGAAGACATTGTCAAAACCGGCAAAGTCGATCAGGTGCTGAACAAACGCTGGCCGGTGCTCGTGCAGATCCTCAAGGAGCCCATTTCCACCAAAGGCCCGCGCCTTTCGTGTGAACTCACGCTCCCGGGCCGTTACATGGTATTGTCGCCGTTTTCGGATACCGTGTCCGTTTCTAAAAAAATCGCCAGTGGAGAAGAACGCAAACGCCTGCACACGCTGGCCGAAAGCATCAAGCCGAAAAACTTCGGCCTGATCATCCGTACCGCTGCCGAAGGCAAAAAAGTGCAGGAACTGCATGAAGAACTCGTGCGCCTTATGGGCCAGTGGGAGGACATTTACAAGCAACTGAAAACGACCACGCCACCTGCCAAACTGCTCAGCGAACTCGACAAGCCCGCCAGTGTGCTGCGCGATATGCTCAGCGACGGCTTCAGCCGCATTGTCGTCAATGAAAAAGACCTGTACGCCGACATCCGGGCGTATATGCAGAACATCAGCCCCGATCAGGTCGGTATCGTGCAACTGCACAACAGCACCAAGCCGGTGTTCGATGCGTTCAGTGTGACCAAACAGATCAAAGCCTCGTTCGGCAAAACCGCTACGATGAACAGCGGCGCCTACGTGATCATCGAAAAAACGGAGGCCATGCACGTCGTCGACGTGAACAGCGGCCACAAGATCAGCACCAACGACGTCGAACAAACCATCTTCGGCGTCAACCTCGAAGCGGCAGAAGAAATTGCCCGCCAGATTCGCCTGCGCGATATCGGCGGCCTGATCGTGATCGACTTCATCGACATGAAAAACCCGGAGCACAAAAAACTCCTGGCGAAGAAGATGGAGGATTTCATGCGCAAGGACCGTTCGCAACACACGATCCTGCCGCTGTCGAAATTCGGCCTGATGCAGATCACCCGCGAACGCGCCCGCCAGGAAGTGGTGGTCGATACCGCCGAGGTGTGCCCAACCTGCGCCGGTACCGGCAAGATCAACGCCAGCATCCTGCTCACCGACGACATCGAGCGCGACCTGGAATTCATCATGCAGTCGCGCCCGAAAATGCCGCTGCGCCTGCGCGTGCACCCTTACCTGGAGGCTTACCTCAAAAAAGGCCTCATGAGCCAGCAGGTGCGCTGGTACCTGAAATACAACAAGTGGATCCGCGTGATTCCGCAAGCCGATTTCCAGATCATGGATTACCGGTTCTTTGACGGGAACGAGGACGAGAT
>JAKQJD010000037.1 GCA_029561355.1 Bacteroidota bacterium
ACCCAATGTGATCATCGGCGCGGATATCGTGAAACAACTCTTCGCCGGTAAAAACGAAAAAGCCCTCGACCAGATCATTAGCGTCAACAGCCGGCGCTACCGCGTGATCGGAATAATGGCTTCGAAGGGCTCGACGATGAACGAATCGGGCGACCGGAGCGTGTATGCGCCGCTGGTAAACGTGAAATCCTTATATGGCAGCGGTGTAGACCGCGATTATTTTCTACTGGTAGCGGTTACAAATCCGACCGATATCGACGCTGCACAGTCGGAAGCCACCGGCCTGTTCCGGCAAATCCGCGGCTTGCGGCCGGGTGAAGAAGACGATTTTGAAGTATTCGCCAGCGACGGACTTGTAGCAATTTTGAAGGAAAATACTACTAATCTGCGCCTGGCTACCATCGCCATCGGTCTGATGACCCTGCTGGGAGCTGCCATCGGCCTGATGAATATTATGCTGGTAAGCGTAACGGAACGCACCCGCGAAATCGGTATTTACAAAGCCCTGGGCGCTACGCGCCGCAGCATCCTGCTACAGTTCCTAACCGAAGCCATCGTGATTTGCCAAATCGGCGGGCTGGTGGGTATTTTTCTCGGCATTCTGATCGGCAACATCGTTACGCCGCTGCTGGGCGGTAGTTTCCTCATTCCCTGGGGCTGGATGTTCCTCGGCTTCGCACTGTGTATGGTCGTCGGCGTGGTTTCCGGGTTTTACCCGGCCATGAAAGCGGCAAGGCTGGATCCGATCGAGTCGCTACGCTATGAGTAAGTTATTAGTTATCGGTTATTAGTTATTAGGGGTGGGTAAGGGACCATCTGTACAGACGTTTGGCTACACGATTGCGTGGACAAAACGTCTGTACAGATGGTCCCTTACCCACCCCTAATAACTAATAACCGATAACTAATAACCAATAACAAATAACCAAAACTATCTAAGACCGACTTCCACTGTCCCGGCCTTCAGTCCCGCCGCCGTTGCGGACAATTTAAATGCCCCCGTTTTCCGCCCGGCTTGTACGATGACCTGGCATTTTCCATTAAAAAGGCTGCGCTGCCAGGTTTGGCCCGCCGGATACTGATCCGCTTCGTGACTGCTGGGGTCGCCGTTTCCAACGCCGATGATTTTTGCATCGCCACTAAGACTGAACTGAACGGGCAGGTTGGCATCCGGCACTTCGCGGCCTTCGCTATCGCGTGCTGTGACATTAATAACCGTAGCGTCGCGGCCGTCGGCACGAATACTTTTCTGGTCTGTCGTAAGTACAATTTCTACCGGTGCTCCGGTCGTTTCTATAAAGGTCGTCACCTTACGGCCGGCTTTTTCTCCTACCGCTTCCAGTTTACCCGCTTCGTAGGGCACCGACCAGTTGAGGTGGCTGTTTCGGGTCATGGTTTTTTTGCCCAGACTTTTTCCGTTGAGGAATAACTCCACGTTTTCGAGGTTGGAATTAACCCAAACAGCAATGTTCTGACCTTCATGTCCTTTCCAGTTCCAGTGCGGCGAAATGTGCAGAACGTCTTTTCCACTCCACCAGGACTGGTAGTAGTAGTAAATGTTTTTTGGGAAACCGCACATGTCGAGAATGCCGAAATGGGAGTTAATATTTGGCCACTGGAACGGTGTAGGCTCGCCACGGTAATCAAAACCCGTCCAGACGAATCCGCCCATATTCCAGGGCTGCTCCGCCGCTACCGACCACCATTGTTCCGCTGTGCTGGCCCACCATGGATAGGAAATGTCCTGATCGGGCAGGTATCCGATCACGGAGTCGCGTAAAAAAGTGCCGCGTGTGGAAACAGTGCTGCCCATTTCAGTGCCCATAATCGGCTGTGTCGGATGGTCGTTGTGATAAGCCGCCATGGCAGGGCCCCGGTAATTGAACCCGCGGACGGGAATCACTTCATTGATACCGGGAAAGACATTCGCCAGGTCGGATGCGTAGGTGCAGGTACGTGTCGGGTCGAGTTGACGTTGTTTTTCGATGAGGGTTTGGGCCACGCGCCGACCATTGGAATTCCACTGCACGTAAAATTCCTCATTGCCGATCGACCACAGAAAAACCGACGGGTGATTCCGGTCGCGCCGGATGAGGCGTTCCAGTTGATCCAGGTATTCCGGGCTGCTGTTGAGCAGGCGGTTTTCGTCGAGCACGAGCATACCGAGGCTGTCGCAGGCTTCCAGTAATTCGGGCGTAGGCGGGTTATGGCTGGTGCGATAGGCGTTGACACCCATTTCCTTGAGCAAGCGAATGCGGTAGTATTGCAGGTAATCGGGCAGTGCGCTGCCCACGCCGGCATGGTCCTGGTGGCAGTTGACGCCGTGGATTTTCACGGGTTTTCCATTCAGAAGCAAGCCTTGCGTGGAATTGATGACCACTTTCCGGACACCCAGCCGCGTTACGACACTATCGATAATTTTGCCGCCGGAGCGGATTTGCGCCACCACCCGGTACAAATAAGGATCTTCGAGCGACCACAGGTGCGGTTTGAACAAAGTGACGGATTGATCAACCTTCGTTTCGTCAAATGCTCCGACCGAGAAAGGCCGTTGCGGGCCGCTGGCCATTTTTTTGCCGGTACGATCCATGATGTAAAACGATACCGTAGCGTTCGCTTTTTTCAGGTTCTTGTTTTCAATCGTTGTTTCCAGGTGTACGGTTGCGGTGCTTTGCTGAACGTCAGTATGTACAAAAACACCGCCCTCGGCAAAATGCAGGTTGTTGTATTGTTCCAGCCACACATGCCGGTAGATACCTGCGCCTTCGTAAAACCAGCCTTCATACTGCGTGGCATCCACGCGCACAGTCACGATATTGGGTTTGTCGAAATACAGATAATCGGTGATGTCGTACGATACGCCGCTGTAACCGCTTTCGTTGATGCCGAGGTAAAAACCGTTTACCCACGCCTGGCTGTTGCGGTACACGCCATCGAAACGGATGACGAAGCGGTTGCTCGAATCGCTGCGGGCCACCGAGAAGGACTTGCGGTACCAGCCAATACTCGTTTCAGGAAATAACCCGCCCACGGGTTTGTAACCATGGCCCATCACGTCGCCGTCGGGCGACTGCACAAAAGGAAGCGCCACCGCCCAGTCGTGCGGTAACTGCACCGTTTGCCAGTTGCTGTCGTCAAATTTGTCGGTCATGGGCGTATTGCCTTCCGACTTGCTCGATTTGGCAAAAACATTTGGAATGCCGTAGTTGAAATCCTTTTTTACGTCAGCAGCATGGCCGAGGTGAAATTTCCAGTCGTCGTCGAAGTTGACGATGCGCCGCACAGGCGCCTGGGCGGTAAGTTGCACAGCGAAGCAAAGCAACCAGAGAAACGAAAGTCTTTTTATGGACATGACAGATATTTTTAACAGTGCAACGCGGATTTCGCGGACAGGAAGCGGATAGACGCGAATTCGGTCGGTAGTAAGGAACAAATGTCTCCTTCCCACCGACCGAATCCGCGTATTTTCGCATTATATTCCGTTTGATCCGCGTTGCAAACGTATACAATTTAACAAGGTTTACCGCCCGGCCTTTTTACTTTTGCGGGAACAAAAAATACAGATGGAACCACTCAAAAATATTTTTTCGCGGGCACTGGCGGAACGGATTGCACAGGATGTTCGGGCCGTTCACCCGAATTTTTCCGACACGAAATTTCTTGCATTCGTATTCGATGCACAGTGGGAATCGCTCGAACTCAAGCAGCGCGTACGGCACATCAGCAATTGCCTGCGCAGGGTGTTGCCTGCCGACTATAAAAAAGCACTGGAAGTGCTCTTGAAGGTCGTACATGGCTATATTGAAAAATACGGCGAAAAAATGACTTTCGAGTACATGTTCCTGCCGGATTTTGTGGAAGCACACGGCACCGACGATCCAGATGTTTCGATTCAGGCTTTTGAAACCATCACCCGTTGGTGCAGCGCCGAATTCGCAGTTCGCCCCTTTTTGCTAAAATACCCGGAACGCATGTACGCACAAATGCTGGAATGGTCCAAGCATCCGAGCCCGCTGGTGCGGCGCCTGAGCAGCGAGGGTATACGCCCGCGGCTGCCCTGGGGCATGGGTGTTCCGGCTTTGAAACGCGACCCGGCCCCTGTCCTGCCAATTCTGGAAAACCTGAAAAACGACCCGGCCGAAACGGTGCGCCGCTCGGTAGCCAACAACCTGAATGACATTTCCAAAGACCACCCGGCGCTGGTGCTCGAAATTGCTGCGCGCTGGCGCGGGCATTCCGCCGAAACCGACTGGATCATACGCCATGCTTCGCGCGGATTGCTAAAG
>JAKQJD010000052.1 GCA_029561355.1 Bacteroidota bacterium
CGCTCCCGAACCGGCAAGTGTATAGGTTGGCCCATAAGTAACATATTTGACCGTCATTTCAAAGAACTAAGTTAAGGGGCATAAGTTTATGTCTCAACAGGGCGGCATAAGTTTCTGTCGCACCACAACCCTCATCAACCTTATAAACCCTCATCAACAGTCTCAACAACATGTCCATCCTTCAACAACTCGAAAACCACGAAGTCCTGATCGTGGGTGATGTCATGATCGACCGGTATCTGACCGGAAGCGTCAACCGGATTTCGCCGGAAGCGCCGGTGCCTGTGGTACTGCAACAGTCCATGGAAGACCGGCTGGGCGGCGCAGCCAACGTGGCGCTCAATATCCGCGCACTGGGCAGTGTGCCCGTGCTTTGCAGCGTGATCGGCCGCGACGAGGCGGGCCAACACCTTAAAAACAGGATACTGCCCGACAGCGGCATCACTGCCGACGGTATGGTGTTCTCGGATTCGCGCCGCACCACCGTCAAAACGCGTATCCTGGGCAACAACCAGCAAATGTTACGCATCGACAGTGAAGATACCGCCGATCTGAATGAACAGGAACAACAGGATCTGCTGGAAAAAATCCGCGAATTGCTGGCTACCCGTCCGATCCGGGCAATTATTTTGCAGGACTATAACAAAGGGGTGCTCACCGAAAAGGTGATCAGGGCTGTCCTTTCAGAAGCGCATAAATCGGGTATTATAACCGCCGTAGACCCCAAAAAAGCCAATTTTTTCGCTTATAACGGGGTGGATTTATTCAAACCCAACCTTAAAGAGGTTCGTGACAGTCTGCCATTTACCATACAACCCACCATAGAGTCGCTGCGGCAGGCAGCCGGATATTTAAGAGAAGGGCTAAAAAACAGACTAACGATGATCACTTTGTCGGAAAAAGGTCTATTTTTGGACGATGCTTCCCAGGCGCATCTCTTTCCGACAATTCCGCGCAAGATTGCCGATGTAAGCGGTGCGGGCGATACCGTGATCAGTATTGCAACGCTGGCACTGGTAGCGGGCTTGCCGCTGGAAACCATTGCAACGCTTTCGAATCTGGCCGGTGGTCAGGTGTGCGAATTCCCGGGCGTCGTGCCGGTTGACCGTACCATTCTGGCGGCTGAACTGGAGCAATGGAAATAGGGTATTATCAGTATAAAAACGTATTTCTCGTACTATGAAAACAATTATAACGATCTGTTTAACAGGGCTTTATTCCATGCTGCTGCATGCGCAAAACGGCCCGGCCGGCCCTTTCGGCCCCGAAGTGCTGATCATGGAAAACTTCGTTACCGACCCGGGCCCCTCCATGCTGCCCGAACCTTCCGGCGACGACGACCTTTGGGTAAATCTGGATGTCGATCAGGAGCCATCGCTTTGTGTAGCGGAAGGCCCCACTCCGCAGGGATGGTATTACGAAAGTGACCTGGGTTTTCTCAACCCCGAACAGACGAATAACTTCGCATTCACCAGTTGTTCTTTCCTCGACTTGCCCGCTTCACAATCCCACAACCGCAACTGGCTGATAATCAGACACCTGCTCATACCGGACACTACATTTTCACTTTGCTGGCGTTCGCTGGCTTTTCAGGGGCCCATGTTCCTCGACGGGTACAAGGTGCTGGTTTCCACGGCAACCAACCTGCCTTCGAGCGGCGATTTTACAGACGTGCTTTTCGAAGCGGCGCAAATGGTGAGTCCCGTCAACGGTATCGGTTCGCTCAACCTGAATGCCTACAATTTTTCTCCGGGGTACATTCAGGCAAACGGATACACCGATACGACGTACTATTTTCTGGATACCACCGATCCTTCCAAGCCGTTTTACCGCGGCAGGCTGGAGCCGCACGTCGTGTCGCTCAAACAATACGCCGGGCAATCGATTTATATCGCATTTCTGCACGATTCCGACGACGATAACCTGATCCAGTTGGATGATATTGTCGTGACCAATGACCTGGCCAGCGGAACTGCCGCGCCCCCGTCCGGCATTCAATCGTTCCAGGTATTCGGCAATCCTTCCCGCGAAAATGCCTACTTTTCCTGGAGCCTGAAAACCGCGCAGAAGGTGACCCTAGCAATTGTGGACCAGCAAGGCCGGTCCATGCTGGAAAGAAATTTTGAAAGCCGGCAGGAGAGCAACTGGCACGCAGATATCCGCAACTGGCCTCCCGGCATTTACTACTGCATCCTGCAAACACCTTCCGGCCGGGCTACGAGCCGCCTGGTGAAAATTTGAGGCAGCAATTTTGAATGGTTTCATAAATTATTCAAAACCAACATCTTGCATTGAAAAATATCAATCTTTTTTGAACGCATTTAAAAAAGTACCTACTACTTCCATTGTTTTTTTGTTCCTTTGCCGACGAAAACTCATGCTTTACAAAAAAGTCCTTTGAAATAACATGCTTAGCCGCCGCAGCGTCCGTATCAAGGTAATGCAATTGCTGTATATGCTGAACAGAGATGAGCAGATTGCATTTACCGACCTGGTGAAAGATTATAATGATGGCATCTGGAAAACCTACGAGTTGTATATTTTTCAACTCCACCTTCTACTGAAAGTAGCCCAGTTCGCTGAAAAAGATGCGGCTACCCGCAGCGCCAAACTACTGCCCGGTGATGACGACCGGTCTTTCACCCCACGTCTGTACACCAACGAGTGTACGCAGAGTCTGGCAAATCACGTCGTTTTTCTGAATATCGCCGCCAAATACAAGGTAAATGAGGGCCTCGACGAGGACCACATCCGCACCCTGTATCAGGCCTTTGGCGATACCGACGAGTACAGGAATTACCTGCACATGGCGGAACCCGCCCTGGAAGACCACAAAAAAATCCTGGTCGATCTGTATCGCTTCCTGGTCAACCACGACCTGTTTGTTGAAATGTCGGAAGACCGCTACAACAACTGGCAGGACGATGAATCGCTGGTAACGGGCGCCATGAAAAAAACGCTCAAGGTGATGCCGGTGCAAGGCGAGTTTTACAAGGAACACGAACCTGCGGATGAAACCGTACGGGAATTCGGCGAACAACTCCTGCGCAAAACCTGCCAGGAAGACCTCGCGCTGTTCAACGAAATAGAACCGACGCTCAAAAACTGGGACGCCGACCGGGTTGCCATCCTCGACATGATCATGTTGAAAATGGCGCTCTGCGAACTGCTGCATTTCCCTACCATCCCGACGAAAGTTACACTCAATGAATACGTGGAAATTTCCAAATCGTATTCCACCGATAAAAGCAAGGACTTTATCAACGGCATCCTCGACCGCCTGATGAAAAAACTCATCAAGGAAGAACGGATCGTGAAAGAAGGACGGGGACTGATAGAATAGAAGTGAGAAGGGAGAGGTGAGAAGGTGAGAGTCCGTAGCGTACACCGCTTCGCTCCAGTATCTTAAAAAGACCATGGGCGAAGCGGTGTACGCTACGGACTCTCACATTCTCACCTCTCACCCTCTCACTTCTCTTAAAAGGGCGAAGCGGTGTAATCTACGGGCTCTCACTTTCTCACCTCTCACCCTCTCACTTCTTATACGGGTGGGTTCTTCCGCTCATACGCATATGCTCCCAGCATACCGAGTCCGCCGAAAATAGCAATGAGGGCAAAGAAAATACCCGTTTCGCTGTCTTCGTCGAGTTGCAGGGTTTGGGTAATAATGATGGCCAGCAGGAGACCGATACCTGCGCCGACAAACAGCAGGCCGTTTTTCAAAGTGCGGGACGGATCCGATTCGCGGCGATTTTTTTTGGGTTCCATGCCCCGTTCGATCATGGCCATATTTTCTTTATTTTCCAGGTAACGAATGCCCCAGATCATCATGAATACGCCCAGTGAGATAGTGATCGGGATGAACAATGCAACAATTCCTTCGTGCATGACTTTTACTTTTTGTGTGTGAAAATGTGGTTTTCGTTTTCAATACACACTCTGACAGCATGGGCGCGAAAGAGGTTACAGGTTTCTTGTTATTAGTTATCAGTTATTAGTTATTAGGGTGGTAGAGGGACCGTCTGCACATTTGCCTGGTTGCCCGATTACGTGGCGAAGATTTCCTACTGATGTTATGCCGCTGTGACAAAGTAGAATTAATTCAATAACATTGGCCTTTACTATTACCCGCAACACCACCATCATTTCGCCACACAATCGGGCAACCAGGCAAATGTGCAGACGGTCCCTCTACCACCCTGATAACTAATAACCAATAACAG
Organism: Bacteroidota bacterium; assembly: GCA_029561355.1. Classification (GTDB taxonomy): domain Bacteria; phylum Bacteroidota; class Bacteroidia; order Chitinophagales; family Saprospiraceae; genus M3007. The sequence goes on from JAKQJD010000052.1 coordinate 4,224, forward strand.
ATAACTAAACAGGCAAAAACACCTCCGCCATCATACACCGGGCCGAGCCGCCGCCGTACATTTCGATGGTCTGAATATCGGCATACAGGAGGCGGGTATGCGAATGCAGGGTTTCGATTTGCTCGGGTGTGAGCGCGTGGTAGGCTGTTGCCGACATGACGAGGATGGTTTCGTCGTCCGCATTCCGCACCTGCAGCATATTGCCGGCAAAGCGGTTCATCTGATCCAGGGTAATGGGTACAATGGCCTTGCCCGTTTCGCGGAAATGCGTTTCCAGCATCTTTCTTTCAGCGGCGTCGCGCACGGAATCGAGGCAGATCACTACAAACGTTTCGCCCAGCGCCATCATAACATTGGTATGGTACACATCTTTTCCGGCGGCATCGGTGGAATGGAACACCACTTTCTGATAGCCGATCGCGCGGCACAACTCCTCCAGCAACACAGCATCGGTGCGGGGGCTCAGACACGCGTATGCCAGGCGGTTGGGATGGTCGAAAATGATACTTCCGGTTCCTTCCAAAAACTGGTCATTATCTTCCCGGTCTTCGAAATGCACCCGTTTTTGTACCTTGAAACCTTCGTGTAAAATCTTGTCGATCACATGGTTATCGCGTTCGAGCCGGCGTGTGGGGGCAAACATCGGATACGTGACCAGCATCCCTTCCTGATGAAAGGTCACCCAGTTATTGGGAAATACCGCATCGGGTTTTACCGGCACTTCCGAATCCTCCGCAACAATGACATGCACGCCGGCAGTGCGGAGTTTTTCAACGAAACTGTCGAATTCAAGAATGGCATTCGCCCGCATATCTTCTTCCGTCATGTTGCCATCCCGGCTCTGGAAAGCATTGTTGGCGGCAGTTTCTTCATTGAAAGCGAAATTGGCGGGGCGCACCATGAGGATGTGGGAAGTGGTTTGGCGACGGGACATGAGAGAGAGTGAGAGGGTGAGAGAGTGAGAGGGTGAGAGGGTGAGAGAGTGAGAGAGTGAGAGAGTGAGAAGTGAGTTGTGAGTTGTGAGTTTGTTGGCCATTCACTATTCACAACTCACAACTCACTTCTCGATGATTCTGTGAATATTTGCGAAGCAAAAGTAAAACAATGAACGATATCGTTGAAAACGAAGCGCCGCAGAAACCATTGTGCCTGAACTGCGGCGAAAAAATGCCACGCAAAGCGACATTTTGCCCGCATTGCGGCCAGCGCAATAACAAAGGCATGGTTTCAATGAAAGAACTGTTGCGCCGATTCTGGAGCAACTTTTCACACCTGGATTCAAAATTCGTAAAAATGTGCTGGCAATTGCTCATTCCGGGCAAGGTAACGACCGAATACTTCGCAGGCCGGCAAAAACGCTACCCGCATCCGGTGCAGTTTTTTTTCGTGGTGATGTTCTTTTTCCTGCTGTTGTTCAGCAAATCCATTGGAAATTCCAACAAGGGCGGTGTTCACCTGAGCAGTAAAAGCGGTGGTTTTAATATCAGCAGCGCTCAAAAAGACCCTGATCTCAAGATGAACAATCTTGATTTTTATGAATCGCTGGAACACTACGTACGTGGCAAGGAATTTCGCCACGCCTATGACTCGCTGCCGGCTGCCTGGAAAACGCCCACCACCCGGCTGGCGATCGACTCCGTCATCAGCCGGGTCAACGGACCCTGGGAGCGGAAAATCGCGTCCGTACAAGCACTCACTGCCGACAGCACCAATACCGGAGGGCTGGACACGCTTCCCTTCAATTTTGTCAACCGTCAAATTTTGATCGGCACCGACGATTTGATAAACCTGACGCCGGAGGAAATCATCGAGCGCTATCATCTGGAAGCCTGGCAAGACCGGATTATGATTACCCAGGGCATCAAATCAATAAAGGATTCTCAAAGCCTGATGCGTGCCTATACGGGCAACTTTGGCTGGACGGTTTTGATATTGATAGCCCTTATGGCATTGATACTCTATCTTTTATACATCCGCCGCAAGCGTTATTACGTGGAGCATTTCGTGTTTCTCATGCACCAGAACTCGGGGGCATTCCTGTTGCTCACGTTCGGTTTGCTGGCCAAACAACTTGGGCTGGATATGGGGGTAGGCAGCTGGATGTTTCTGATTGGATGGATCACGATTGCCTTGCTGTTCGCTATGAAACGTTTTTACGGGCAAACCTGGCCGAAAACAGTTGCGAAATGGGTGATCTACTGTTTCCTCTACGGCTTCAATTTCGTTTTGATTTTCATTGTGAGTCTGCTAACGGTTTTTTTAATATTTTAAAAAACGAGCGCGCCGGGCGTTGGTTATCTTTGCCCCGCAAAAAACTCCTCATGGTATACGAAACCGTCATCGGCCTCGAAACGCATATTCAACTCGGCACTGCCAGCAAGGCATTTTGTGCCGATGCAGCCGCTTTCGGCGGAGCCCCCAATACGCACACCGGCATCATCAGCCTCGCCCACCCGGGCACCTTGCCGCGCCTGAACAAAAAAGCCGTGGAATACGCCGTCAAACTCGGTATGGCGCTCGGCTGCGAAATCAACCGCCGTACCAGTTTCGACCGCAAGAATTATTTCTACGCAGACCTGCCGAAAGGTTTCCAAACCACGCAGGACCGCGCACCCGTTTGCCTCGGTGGAAGTATCGCACTGAAAGTGCCGGGCGGGCAGCGAAACAACCCGCTGATCCGTATTCACCATATTCATCTGGAGGAAGATGCCGGTAAAAGTATGCACGATCAGTCGCCCGACCATTCCTTTATCGACCTGAACCGGGCGGGTGTACCGCTGCTTGAAATCGTCAGCGAGCCCGACCTGCGCGGCCCCGAAGAAGTGGCGGCCTACATGGAAGAAATGCGGCGGCTCGTGCGCTGGCTCGGCATTTCCGACGGCAATATGGAAGAAGGCTCGATGCGCTGCGACGTCAACATTTCCATTCGCCCGCAAGGCAGCAGCACGTTTGGCAACCGCTGCGAGATCAAGAATATGAACTCCATGCGTTTCGCCAAACGCGCCATCGAATTTGAAGTAAACCGCCAGATCGCCATCGTGGAAGCCGGCGGAAAAGTGTTCCAGGAAACACGCGGTTTCGACGCTGCCGACGGCACCACCTATTCGCTGCGGGAAAAGGAAAACGCCCACGACTACCGCTATTTTCCCGAACCCGACCTGCCGCCTGTGGTATTGTCGGAGCAATATTTGTCGGACATCCGGCAGGAAATGCCGCTACTGCCGGCGCAACTGGAAACCTTGTTCCTCGAAACGTTCGGCCTGCCCGCATACGATGCGGAGCAACTGACGCAGGACCATGCGACGGCCCGTTATGCGAAGCAACTTCTGGAACTGGCGGTTGTCAATCACCCCGAAAAAAACCTCAATAAAACTATTGCCAACCTGCTCATCAACAAACTGTTGCCCTGGTGTGTTTCGGAAAATACGACGCTGGATCAATGCCCTGTGCGGCCCGAATACTGGCTGGAATACGCCGAACTGATCGAATCGGGGCAGTTGAGCGCGTCCACGGCAGCCCAGCGCCTGTTTCCCGCCATGCTGGAAACGCCCGCAACGGCTCCCGCCCTGCTGGCAACGCAGTTGAACCTGCTTCAAAGCGCAGACAACGATTTCCTTGAAGAGATCGTCAATGACGTGCTGGCGCGCTTCCCCGACAAGGTGGCGGAATACCGCAAAGGCAAAAAAGGACTGCTCGGCATGTTTATGGGAGAAGTGATGAAAAACAGCAAAGGAAAAGCCGAGCCGCAGGCGACGACGAAGTTGTTGCAGGAGAAATTGAGTCTATAACTGGTTATTGGTTATTAGTTATTGGTTATTAGGGTGCATTACTCTGGCTAGCGTTTACAATGTTTGGGCAATGCACCCCAATAACTAATAACCAATAACTAATAACGATAACACAAATCAGCCATGCACAAACTACTATTCCCACTTCTCTTCCTCACGGCCATCAACACCGTATCCGCGCAGCAAGGCAACAGCCAGTCTTTTGAAGATATACAGCGGAGGTTAATGGAAATGCAAAAGCAACTGATGCAGGATTTGCAAAAAGGCGGCATGGGCGGCAGTTTTTTCTCTTTCCCGGGTGGTGATTCTACTTATTCATTCCGGTTTGATACCACTATTATCGGCGACAATTTTTCGGGGTCTTTCCATTTCGGACCGTTCGGCAGCGACAGCACGATGCGCGATCCTTTTTTTGGGTCCGATCTGCTCAACCAGTTTTTTGGTAACGGCCAGGGCGATATGTGGGGCCGGCAGACTCCGGAGGATGAACCTGCCGAAACGGAACCAGAAGGCGAGCACCTGTTGCCCGAAGAACGCCTGCGACTGGAAGAAGAACAGGCAAAATCGGGCAAAACAAAGCCCGGAAAAACGGCGCCTTCCGACCGAAAACAGGAAGACAAACCGAAAATAAAAACCATCCGAATCTGACCCTGCATTTTTCTGTTGGGTACTTCCGAATAGTTTCAGTTCTTTGCGCCAGGTTTGCCAATGCAAACTGAAACTTTTGTGCAAACTTACTGTTGAAACGTCGATTTTATTATCGGACAACTCTACACCTGTCATGTCAGCAAGCGAACAAGTGGATGTGATTATTTACCGGGTACGCGAAAGTGGACTGGAAGTATTTTTGGTAAATCAGGACCTTTCCAACCCTGAACAATTGTCGGCTCCCACAGCCGACGAATCTTCTCCCGAGCGCCTCGCCAATTCCTACATCGAACTGGATCCGGTGGCCGACGGCAACGGGGAGTTTCGCAAAGCCATCGCCATCGAGGCCGACTGGCATGAAATTCCTTCCCTGCGCGCACTCATGTACGAGGACTACCGGGTAGCCAAGGAGAAAGCCAAACTGCACATCAAAAGCCTGATTCCCGATATTGAAAAAGGCACCTATATCGCTGTAAAAGAGGCATTTAAACGTGTCATGCCGCAGCAATATGCTTTTTTAAAAGAACTGAAAGACATCCTGTCCGATAAAAATCAGACGAAATACATTTAAACATACGGGTCAAAATCTGACAACGAAGCCGCTACGGAGTACTCCGTAGCGGCTTCGTTTTTTCGTCGATAAAATCTGCAAAGGACGGATCAAATCTGTCGTTTATATCCGAAAACGGAACGTCTACCTAATTTTCCTTCGCGGCCAAACCAATTACAATAATATTGTCCATCCTTATTAAAGGTCCTTTCCCTCGCTGTGTGTCCCTTCCAAAAAGAAATTGTCGTAATGCCCGTCATTACAGCAGAAGAGCAAGCTTCACAGAAAGTTTGATTTGGTTAACAGGCCCCGGCAAAAGCGTCGGGGCCTTATTTTTTGGTGTTTGGTATTTCGTGTGTGGTGTTTGGGGGACCTTGCCCCCGGCTTTCCTACAACAATCCCAAGAGCAACGCGCCCCAAACACCACACACGAAACACCAAACACTCACTTGGCTTTCCAGCGATCGAAAAACTCCTGCACACAAGTGCCGCTCAGTTCGGTGGCTGCATTGAATAACACACAAATCCCCACCTTTTCTTTGCGATTGAAAGCAATTTCGCCTTTGAACCCGTTTACGTATCCGCCGTGGTAAATAATGGTGTCGTTTTCATGTTTTAAAACGCGCCAGCCCATGGCGTAGGAAGCAGCATCGCGGTCGATCCAGTGCGGCATAATGCGCCGCTCCTTACCGGTTTTCACCACCGGCGTAAATACTTTATCGAGCGTAGCACCCGACACCACTTCCGGCTTGAACCCGAGCAGCAACTTGAGCCACTCGCCCATGTCGGCAATACTGGCATTCACGCCGCCGGCCGCTGCGGAATTGTAATAAAGCGGAGAAATGGTGTCGGCCGCCCAGGCAGTGCTGCTGATCCTGAAATGCGGACAAGCTTTGTCCTGGCAATTGCGCATGCTTCCGAAATCGCAGGAAGCCGTCTGCATTCCGGCAGGCCGAAAAATCTTGTCGACCAGCAATTCCTGATAGGTTTTGCCGGTTGCGTTTTTCATCACTTCCTCGATGGCGCAAAAAGCGACATTCTGATAACTGAAAAAAGAACCCTCCACGCCACAAACGGGGGCTTTGGGGAAATATTCGCCGATAATCCGGTGCGTGTCGTAGCCTTGCTCTATCAGATTGGTAAATGCGTGGTACGGCAATCCGGTGGTATGCGACAATAGGTGCCACAACCGGATACGTTTTGCCTGGGCCTGGTCGCGCAGGGTAAACCCGGGGTAGTATTGCTGTACCGGATCATCCCAGCGAAACACCTCGTCCTGTACCAGCCGCCCGGTCAGCACCCCCGCAAAACCCTTGGAAAGCGAGCCGATACGAAATACGGTATGCATATCCACAAGATCGGGGCGTCCGGCGATGCGTTTTCCATACCCCCGCATAAAAACAATCTGGGAATCCACCACGATGACAACTGCTGCGCCCGGCGTTTGCGTCAGTGTCATTTGCTGTGCAAAATAGCGGTCGTAGTCGTTCAGCATGGCCTGAACCGAAGAATCGAGCACAACCGGAGGCAAAGCCACTGCGGCGGCAGGCGGTTGCGCGGACGGTCCCGGCGCATTGGCGCAGCGGTTCAGCAACAACACCGCGGAAATCAAAAAACCTGTAAAAACGGATGAGGGGGAAAGAGATAATTTCATACCCCGCAAAGGTACGCGCATCGGGAATGAAAAAGAAAAGGCCTGCACCAACTACGTGGTGCAGGCCCGGGGAATTAATTATCATCGCTGCTGTAAGGGAAGGACTCGAACCTCCACAGGGCAGTTAGCGACAGCACAAAGTTTGGTGGTCAACCCCAGTCGGCCGAAGCCGGCTTTATGCTGCGTTTATCCTGGATTCCCTACCCCCGAGACAGGAGGGCATGGCTGCCAAATTTCATCACCTCACAATAATTGTTTGTGTTCGAATGCCATTGCATCCGTTCGCTGTAAGAGAAGGACTCGAACCTTCAAGGAGCAATTAGTTACGCCTGGGCGCAATTTGTTTTGTTATCTCCACCCCCGGGACAGGAGGGCATGGCTGCCTGATTTCATCACCTCACAGTATAGTATCGGTATTCAACTGAATCATGCTCTTTTGCATTCCCGATAGGACAAAGGTAAAAGCACAGGCGCTTTTTTTACAAATTTATTAATGATTATTTTTAAAATTTACATAATCGTCAAATTTAAGAAGCCATTATTGACTATTTTCCAAAAATCAAAAATGAAACCGCCGAAAAATTGCCGATCTGATAATGGCCCGGAACAAGGGTGGAAGACATGGCGTTGCCGGCTGTTTAAATATTAACCAAAGGCACGAGGACACTACGCATAGTGTACTCGTGCCTTTGGTTAATATTTAAACAGCCGGGAAACATGATACGGCATAAAAAACAAAAACCGGCAGTAGGGTTACTATGCTGCCGGTTATGCCATACCTTAAAATTGTAGGGATTAAAAAAAATATAAGGCGAAAACCCAGGCGGGTAGGCCGAGGACGCACTGCTTATATGCCCGGAGGCATAGCAGAGTGCAGATGCTTAAGTCGAAATGTAGGAAATGATTAGGTGGCTGGAACAGCCGGGAAGGATATGTATGGAATAATGCTCAAAGGTAAATCTGTTTTTTGAAAAATGTAATATTCCGGAAAATAATATCTTGAAAATTATGCATAAATCTTTTCGGCTGCATCCTGTTATCCGTACGCACCTATCTGTTACCAAAAACTTCCTTTTATGCGCAGTTTTCTTTTTTTTGCAGTTTTTCTATGCTCTTTTGTACGTGTTTTCGCCGACAACCGGGTAACGCCTGTCATCACGGAAGTAACGGTTTACCGTTCGGGCGCCAAGGTGAGCAGCACCGCTACCGTCCGGGTAGCCGCCGGAAATTCGGAAATTGTCTTCGAAAACCTGTCGCCTTATTTTAACCCGGCCAGCCTACAGGTAAAAATCGGCGGTTCCGCCTTTCTCACTTCGGCCATCTTTCAAATGAAAACACCGGGACCGGGTCCCGAAAGCCCGCGCGCGCCGGTATTGCGCGATTCGCTGGTGTTCCTGGGCGACGACCTGACCCGCATCCGCGACGAACGCGAGGTGCTGACCAACGAAAACAATATCCTCAACCGCAAAGCCGAACAGGTCGGAGCGATGAACATCGGCAGTCCGGCGTCGCTTTCCCTCTCCGTTTCCGAAATGCGCGAACTCAGCACATTTTACCGGCAAAGGATGCTGGAAATAAAAAACCGCCTGCTGGAGCTGGCCATTAAAGAGCGGAAAATCAATGAGATATACCGGAAAATGCAGGAAACCCTCCAGCGCCTGCAACCCAATACCGCCAACCAAACCGGCGAGATCGTCCTGAAAATAGAATCCGCGGCCGCACAATCGGTCGAAATCACCTGCACCTACCTGGTCACGCAGGCCGGCTGGACGCCCCTGTACGACCTGCGCTCGGCCGGGCTCGACAAAGCCCTCCGGTTGATTTACAAAGCCAATGTGCGGAACATGTCGGGCTTCGACTGGAAAGACGTGCGCCTGCACCTTTCTACCGCCAATCCGCTGGTGAACAACAACCGACCCGTCATGTCGCCGGTTTTTGTAGACTTCCGGACCGTATACGCGTATAAGGAACTGAACGAACAAAGCAAACAACTCAACACCTATAATATGGCACAGGTGGAAACCAGGGACATGGCGCGCGGTCGCGCGGAAACGCCGGTGGCGATGGATGAACTGATTTCTCCGGAACCGCTGGAACCCGATGCCGGTGACAACATGATCGCCAGTTTCGACCTCTCCAAACCCCAGACGATCCTGGCCGACGGTCAGGAAAATGTGGTAACGGTAGACGAACAGGACGTACCTGCCCAATATGAATACCACGCCGTCCCGAAACTCGACCCGGCCGTTTTCCTGCTCGCTAAAATTACCGACTACGGCAAATACAACCTGCTGCCCGGCACGGCCAACATTTTTTACCAGGACACCTACGTCGGCCAGACTTTCGTAAATCCGCAAACGGTAACCGATACGATGCTTATTTCCCTCGGCCGCGACGAGCAGATCACCATCAAACGGGTACAACCCAAAGATTTTACCGAGCGCCGGAAAATTTTCAACTCCAGCATCCGCGAGACCTATGCCTACGAAATTGCCGTCAAAAACAACAAATCCATCCCGATCCAACTCGAAATCCTCGATCAGATACCTGTGTCCCGACAAAAAGACATCGAAGTAACCCTCGAAGAGAAAGACGGCGCCGAATACAACGAAACGTTCGGCAAACTCAAATGGGAAGTTCAGGTGCCTGCCAACCAGAGCAAACGCGTGCGTTTCACCTACTCGATCAAATATCCGAAGGATAAGGCGGTGACGGTGGTGAGGGATTGAGGGAGTTTATGGGTTTATGGGTTTATGGGTTTATGGGTTTATTGGTTTATGGGTTTATTGTTGATGAGGGTTGATGAGGGTTGATAAGGGTTGATAAGGGTTGATAAGGGTTGATAAGGGTTGATATTTTTGCTTTTGTGGTAGGGAAACACTCACTTTTGCAAGGCGAATACCCGCTCTGGAAAACAAGAATATTTTTAGTCCCCCCGAGCGGCTGAATATCAACCTTATCAACCCTTATCAACCCTCATCAACAATAAACCAATAAACTTATAAACCATAAACCTGTAAACCATGCAACAAAACTTCTCCCAGTACTTTCGCTCCCTGCAAATCCTCTTTTCCGCACTTTTAGTAGGCCAGATCGTCGTTATGGTCATCATTTACAACATACAGGAACCACCGGCAGGCGACATGGCTTTTAAAAATACGGTGGCCAAATGGCTGCCGTTGTTGCTGATCGTCCAGGCGGGGCTGGCATTTTTTTTGAACCGCACAAAACTGGAAACAGCCCGGTCGAAATCGACCATAGAAGAAAAACTGGAAGACTATCGCATCGCTAGCGTCCTGAAATGGGCACTCCTGGAAGGCGGCACACTCATCAGCATCGTCCTGTTTTTTGTGTGGGGCCCCGTACTGTTTTTCTACTATGCCATTATTATGGCCGCGCTTTTCGCCACCCAATTTCCTTCGCGTCAACGGCTGATCAACGAACTGGACATCAGCGCCAACGAACAAATGATCTTGGACGAACCCAACGCCATGATCGCGCAAAGCAAGAGATATACACTCCCACACAGCCATTAGCCCATTCACTTTTCCGGGTACAGGACCAATCCTGCCCCAAATGAGCATTTTTTCCAAAATATTATTTTGACTCAGAAAAAGTCAGCCCGATAGGTTGTTTAACTGGAAACTTTGCTACTTTTGCGCGGCTTTTTAAAGAGATGGCGCCCGCTACTGCTGCAATATTCTGCCAAGAGTGGTAAAAGGGCGCTGGAAACCAAACATCATTTCGTTCTATGGCTAATATCGGTCGTATTAAACAAATCATCGGCGCTGTTGTGGACGTTGACTTCAGCGGTCCGGACAGCAAACTGCCGGAAATTCTCAGCGCACTGGAAATCACCCGTGCCGACGGTACCAAACTTGTACTGGAAGTTCAGCGCCACCTCGGCGAAAACGGCGTTCGTACGATCGCTATGGACTCCACCGACGGTCTGATGCGCGGCGTGGAATGCGTCGATACGGGTAGCCCGATCGCGATGCCCACCGGCGACGTCGTACGCGGCCGCCTGTTCAATGTTGTTGGCGAAGCCATCGACGGCATCGGCAAAGTGGAAAAAGGAAAAACTTCCTACGTCATCCACCGCAAACCGCCGGCATACGAAGATCTGTCGACGGAGCGCGAAATCCTTTACACAGGTATCAAAGTTATCGACCTAATTGAGCCTTATGCAAAAGGTGGTAAAATCGGTCTTTTCGGTGGTGCAGGTGTAGGCAAAACGGTATTGATCATGGAATTGATCAATAACATCGCCAAAGCATACGAAGGCATGTCCGTGTTCGCCGGTGTAGGTGAACGTACCCGTGAAGGAAATGACCTCCTGCGCGAGATGATCGAATCCAACGTAATCAAATACGGCGAGGAATTCAAACACTCGATGGAAGAAGGCGGCTGGGACCTCAGCAAAGTTGATAAAAACGAACTGGCCAAATCGCAGGCTACGCTTGTATTCGGTCAGATGAACGAACCACCCGGCGCCCGCGCCCGTGTGGCACTTTCCGGTCTGACGATGGCCGAATACTTCCGCGACGGCGACCTCAACGACCCGTCCGGCGGCCGCGACATCCTGTTCTTCGTAGACAATATCTTCCGTTTCACGCAGGCAGGTTCGGAAGTATCCGCTCTGCTCGGCCGTATGCCGTCGGCAGTAGGTTACCAGCCCACGCTGGCTACCGAAATGGGTGTCATGCAGGAACGTATCACTTCCACGAAGCGTGGTTCGATCACTTCCGTACAGGCGGTTTACGTACCTGCGGATGACTTGACTGACCCGGCTCCTGCAACGACGTTTGCTCACCTGGACGCCACGACGGTATTGAGCCGTAAAATTGCATCGCTGGGTATCTACCCGGCTGTTGACCCGCTCGACTCTACTTCGCGTATCCTCGATCCGAAAATCATCGGCGACGAGCACTACCGCTGCGCTCAGCGCGTGAAACAGATCCTCCAGCGCTACAACGAACTGCAGGACATCATTGCGATCCTCGGTATGGAAGAACTTTCCGACGAAGACAAACTCGTCGTAGGCCGCGCCCGCCGCGTACAGCGTTTCCTGTCGCAGCCGTTCCACGTAGCCGAACAGTTCACCGGTCTGAAAGGTGTACTCGTTCCAATCGACGAAACGATCCGCGGATTTAACATGATCATGGACGGCGAACTCGACGACTTGCCCGAAGCAGCATTCAACCTGGTCGGTACTATCGACGACGCGATTGCGAAAGGCAAGAAAATGCTCGAAGAAGCGTCTAAATAATGATGAATGATGAATGATGAATGATGAATATTTCAGAAGTATTCATCATTCATCGTTCATCATTCATAACTCATTCAAGAAGTTATGAATCTCATAGTGCTCTCTCCCGATAAGGAAATATTCTCCGGCGCCGTGAAATCGGTTCAGGTGCCCGGCGAACTCGGTAGTTTCCAGATGCTGGAAAACCATGCTGCAATCGTTTCGTCTTTGAAAAAAGGTGTTGTGAACGTAGTGAAAGACAACGGCGAAAAAATCAGTTTCAACGTAGACGGCGGTTTCGTCGAATGCCTGAATAATGAAGTCTCGTTGCTGGTTTCCAGTGTGAAGGAATAACACGTAGTTATAGGTTATCAGTTATTGGTTATCAGGGTTGATGCTCAGGTATTTATCCTGAAAATAGGCCAAACTGATTTAGTCTTGATTATTTGGAAAAAGCGCCATGTTCTCGGAGGAGAGCATGGCGCTTTTTTGTAAGATGGTGCAGGGTTAAATCATAAGGCCCAGCGGGCCTATATCTTTGTAGATCTAATGGATTAAAAGGTACCCGGCCCAGCGGGCCGGTATCTTTATCGAATAAATACCGGCCCGCTGGGCCGGGTGACACCCCCTTTGGCATTGCTACTACAAAGATATAGGCCCGCTGGGCCTTATACCCACGCCAGATTTTTCTTTGCAGGGAAAAGATTTAAGTTTGCTACTCAAAATTCCCTCCACCATGCGATCAACTTTCCTGTTTCTTATTTTTGTCTTTTTCGCTGTCTTACAAGCCACCGCACAACCCACTCGCTTCATCTCCGTCAAAAAAACGGAAGTTATCGGTGTCGACGGCAAACCGTTTCATATGGTTGGCACCAACCTCGGCAACTGGCTGGTGCCGGAAGGTTACATGTTCAAGTTCAAACACAGCAGTTCGCCGCGCCTGATCCAGGAAGTGCTCAACGAACTCGTCGGCCCCGATGCCGCTACCGCTTTCTGGAAGAAATACCTCGATAATTACATCACGCGCGAAGACATTCATTACCTGAAATCCATCGGGATGAATTCTATTCGCATCCCGTTTCACTACAAACTTTTTACCAATGAAGACTACCTCGGCGGGCGTGGCGAAAAACGTGGTTTTGCCCTCATGGACCGCGTGATCAGCTGGTGCAAACAGGAAGGTTTATACGTACTGCTGGATATGCACTGCGCGCCCGGCGGACAAACGGGCGACAATATCGACGACAGTTGGGGCTATCCGTATTTGTTCGAAAACGCTGAAAGTCAGCAACTTACTATCGATATCTGGCGCAAGATCGCCCGGCATTACAAAAACGAACCCATCGTACTTGGCTACGACCTGCTCAACGAACCCATCGCGCATTACTTCGACGCCAGCGTACTGAATCCGCTGCTGGAACCGCTGTACAAAAGGATCGTAAAAGCAGTACGCCTGGAAGACAAAAACCACCTCATCTTCCTCGGCGGCGCCCAATGGGATTCCAATTTCAAAATTTTCGGCGCTCCGTTCGATTCGAAACTGGTATACACTTTCCATAAATACTGGACGGCCACGACGATCGACGTGATTCAGGAATACATCGATTTCCGCGACAAATACCAGGTGCCCATTTACTGCGGAGAAACCGGCGAAAACACCGACGAATGGGTGATGCAGTTCCGGAAACTCATGGACGAGCAGCACATCGGCTGGCATTACTGGCCGTACAAAAAAATGGACAACACACGCGGTATCGTTTCATTTCCGAGACCGGAAACGTACCAGATGGTGATCGATTTTGCCGATACTACCCGCACTACTTACGAGCAGATACGCAAAGTGAGCCCCGTGGACAAGAAGGCTATGCAGCAGGCGCTCGACGGATTTCTGGAGAATTGTTTGTTTAAGAATTGTACGGGGAATAAGGGGTACATCGAGGCGCTGGGGTTTAGAGAATAACCTATGTTACTCGGGATTTCCGTTCGCATCCAGTTTTAAAAGATAGATGTCATAGTCGTGATAAAAAGGAGACATTTCTATGAGTAACGATCCCACTATAATGTATTCACCTTCGGTCGTTTCCTGCACTGCTTTACCGACTCCAATACCTGCTAGATTGGTAAAGGTTTTATTCCAAATGGTATTCCCTGATGCATCGGTTTTTATGACCAGTACATCTTTTTTTACAGGATCAGAGGGGATACCTGTTGACTTGTCTGCAGCACCACACAGGATATAGCCGTTATCAGAAGTTTGACGGATGCATGCTACGTCGTCATAAAAATTACCGTTGTCATAGCCTGTCTTGCTCCACTCCACTACCCCATCCGCAGTTATTTTTACCAAGCTGATTCGTCGGTTAGTAGGAGCGCTATTCGTCCCTGCCAAAATAAATCCCCCATCAGAAGTTTCATCAATAAAATGTGTAGAATTCAGATTGGGAATATCCTCTTTTTCCCAAAGCATATTCCCTTCCGAATCTGTTTTAAGGAGACAGGAAGTTGCATTACTGGTATGCAGATGACCATATCCGCCAATAATGTACCCTCCGTCCGATGTGCGCTGAAGACAATTAGCGGCGCTTTGGTATATGGGGTGACCGAAATGTTTTTCCCAGATCAAATTTCCGTCTCCATCCGTCTTTAACAGCAAAACATTTCTGTCCTGGCTGCTGGAACTGCTGTTATAGAGGCCTGCCACTACAAACCCACCATCATCGGAGCATACAACAGCATATCCTCCCTGATAGCCGAAGCCGCCATATGTTTACCCCACATGGTATTGCCATCGGCGTCTGTTCTGATCAGATAAAGATCTCTATAGCCCATAGTTGTTTTGGAGCCCGTAATGATAAATCCGCCATCCGGGGTTTGCTGTACGGCATTCCCATTGTCGTTTTCACTGCCACCAAAGTTTTTTTGCCATAAAATATTTCTGGACGCATCAGTTTTGAGCAGATAGACATTAAAACCCGCATTTTCAATCTCTATGGAGCCGGCTACTACATATCCGCCGTCGCTCGTTTGTACAAATCCTTCTCCATATTCTGATCGGGTAGAACCAACAGTATATGGCATCGATGGCCGGTTAATCACTACCACTTGGGTATCCCGGTAATACTCTCCGTTTCTCAAAGCCGTCAACTCCACCTGGTAGGAACCGCTGAGTTTGTAATAGTGAACAGGATGGATCAGATTGGACGTAGAAGGTGCGTTCGGCTGGGCGTCTCCAAAATCCCAATGATAGGAGGAAGAGGCATTGTAGGAATTATTGGTAAAAGCAATACTGCAAGCCGCCACACAGTAATTATTTGTAAAGTAAAATGAGGCAATAGTAGTATCTACGGGCACTGTTACGGTATCGCCAAATCCTATAACAATCGTTGTATCCGGTCTTGGCGGTTCCTCTGGGGTAACCGGCGGTCCGTCCGGCTTTTCACAGGAAACAACAAACAAGAGCCACGCCAGAAAGCAGGCAAGGGGAAAGACTGGTTTGAGATTTATCGACATGGCGTTTCAAAGACTAAACCTGCATCGGAGTATTGGCAATTATGAGCGTGGGCATGTGTTATTCTGCATTCCCGTTTGCATCGAGTTTTAACAGATAAACATCAAAATCAGAAGATACAAACTCCACAAGTTCCACCAGCAACGAACCTGCGACGATATAGCCGCCGTCTGCCGTTTCCCGAATATCGTAACCGGCTCCGTACTCCGCGCCGTCCCTGAATCTTTTGGCCCAGATTTCATTGCCTGCTCCGTCTGTTTTTATTACGAGGATGTCCTTTCTGGCAGGCGTTTGATAAGGCGATGCATCTGCTGCCCCACACAGGATGTATCCGCCGTCGGAGGTTTGGCGAATACGATTTACCTCATCGTACAAAGCACCGCTAGTGTAGTCACTTTTAGACCATTCCAGCGTTCCATCGGCATTAATTTTCGCCAGGATAATATGAGCCAAATCAGTGTATTTATTACGCAATCCGGCCAGAATAAAGCCACCGTCGGCGGTATTACCAATGGATTTGATGTGAAACAGATTTGGAATGTCGTCATTTTCCCAAAGTATATTCCCATCCCCGTCCGTTTTGACGAGGTAAGAAACACCCTCAAATGGAGGCAGGTTAGTAGGAAAGCTGCTGTTAAAACCACCAATGAGGTATCCTCCATCCGGGGTAGCCTGGATGCAATACGCTTCTTTTGGGCCGCCGGGATCGAATCGTTTTTCCCAAAGCAAATTCCCGTATGCATCCGTCTTTGCCAGAACAACGTCCTTGTTGGTGTTATTTACGTCGTCTTGGGTACTCCCTAATACGACGAATCCTCCATCATTTGAGAGCGCTACTGCCAGTCCTTCATCAGTTCCGGCGCCCCCGATCGTTGTCCTCCATTTAGTGCCGCCGGCGGCATTCGCTCTTATCAGGTAAATGTCCTTTAGTCCGGCCCCGGTACTTTCCGTATAGCCGGCAATGATGAAATCGCCATCCGGTGTTGCTTCTATGGCATAACCGCGGTCATTTGCGCTACCGCCAAAGTTGCTTTCCCATAAAACGTTTCTGGAAGCATCGGTTTTAAAAAGATAGACGTTCAGGTTCCCATTACCAACCTGTCTTGAACCCACTACCATGTATCCTCCGTCAGTTGTCTGCACGACACCGTTTCCATATTCTGACTTGGCAGTACCAATGGTGTATGGTAAGTTGGGCCGAGTGATGGTAACCATCTGGGTGTAAGTACTGGATTGTGTGCCCCTGGTCGCTTTTAAAACCACCAGGAACGTGCCGCTGGTCTTATAAGAGTGGGAGGGATTGGCTGCCGTAGAAGTAGAGGGTTCGCCGAGTATCGGATCGCCGAAATCCCAGAGATAAGAGGTAGCATTGTACGAAGCATTCGTAAAGGAAAGGCTGCAAATGGCCGTACAATTATTATTTGTGAAGGAAAACGAGGCGATAATAGTGTCTATCGGTACTGTTATCGTGTCGCCGGAACCTATTATGATCGTCGTATCCGGGATCACATCCACGGGCGGGTCAATAGGTTCCGCAGGTTCTTCACAGGAAACAACGAAAAAGAGCCACGCCAGAAAGCAGGCAACGGGAAAGACTGTTTTGAGATTTATCGACATGGCGTTTCAATGGTTTGGACGAAAATGTCGACAAACCTATCAAACCTCATTCAATAAAAAAGAGAATTCGGGTCAATTGTATGGCATTAGCCAACCCGGATTAGAAGTGAGAAGTGAGAGGGTGAGAAGTGAGAGACCGTAGCGTACACCGCTTCGCTCCAAAATCTGTACGACTGGAGCGAAGCGGTGTACGCTACGGTCTCTCACTTCTCACCCTCTCACCTCTCACTTCTAGTTGTTGAGCATCACCGGCATCACCAGCATCAAAATCTCTCTATCGTTGCTGTTCTCTTCCACCGGCGTCAGGATACCTGCGCGGCTGGGGGTGGAGAACTCCATTTTCACCTCTTCGCTGTCGAGTACGCCGAGCATTTCCGCCAGAAAACGCGCATTGAAAGCGATTTTCATCGGGCTGCCGTCGAAGTTGCAGGCGAGTTGTTCGGTGGCTTCGTTAGAGAAATCGAGGTCTTGTGCGCTGACAGTCAGGCTTTTATCGTTCACGTCGAGCACCACCTGGTTGGTGGTTTTGTTGGCGTAGATGGCGATACGTTTGAGCGAATTTTGGAAATCGCTGCGGCTCAGCGTCATCGAATTCGGGTTATCTACCGGAATAACGGCGTTGTAATCCGGGTAGCGCGCGTCGATCAGGCGGCACACCAGGTTCATGCTGGCAAAGGAGAAAAACGCGTTGGCCTTGTTGAACGAGATTGTCACGCCGTCGTTGGCGGGCAGGGCGTTTTTCAGCAGGTTGAGTGCTTTTTTCGGGATAATGAACGAAGTCGCCACCTCGCCGGCCAGTTGGTGCGTGCTGTATTTCACCAGTTTGTGCGCATCGGTAGCCACACAGATGAGTTTGTTCATATCTACCTGGAAATACACGCCGGTCATAGCCGGGCGCAGTTCGTCGGACGACGTCGCAAACACCGTTTTATTGATGGCTTCCAGCAGGTACTGGCTGTTGAGTTTCACAGTTTCCACGCTGTCCGGCTCCGGGATATTCGGAAAATCGCTGCCGTTCTCGCCGGCCAGGCGGTATTTGCCGTAGGAAGACGTGATCTCGATGCCCCAGTTGTCCGGCTGCACCGTCACGGTGATCGGCTGCTGCGGCAGCGCTTTCAGCGTATCGAGCAGGATTTTCGCGGGAATAGCCACCGAAAAGTCGTCGTCGGCCAGCACTTCGATGCTGGTAGCGATGCTCGTTTCGAGGTCGGTAGCGGCGATGGTCAGCCTTTTATTTTCAATTTTAAACAGAAAATCTTCCAGAATGGGAAGCACCGGATTGGAGCCGATAGCGCCGGAAGCGATCTGTAATTGTTTCAGTAGTTCGGTAGAAGAAACGCTGAATTTCATGCGTCAGGATTGGATTTTAGATTTGGAAAGGCTTTGCCTTTAACGTGCAAATGTAACCCGCCCGGCGGGTCTTTTCTGTTTAAAAAACTAACAGATTGTGGAAAAGTATGAAGGCAGTGCGAAGTCTGGAAGCAGTGCGAAGTCGTCAGTGCGAAGTGCGAAGTCGTTTTAACGCTCGATCGTGTGGACTTCGCACTTCGCACTGACGACGTCGCACTGCTTCCAGACTTCGCACTCACTCAAAGAGTGCTAAAACCACCCGCCTGTTCCATTTCCGGTTTTCCGGCAAGTCGATGATAGCACCGTTGGAAGTTTCTTCGCCATTGGGCGCCACAGGATCTGCTTCGCCGAAAACTTTTATGAACATTCGGTCGGCACGAATTCCTTTGGCAATCAGGTAATTACGTGCAGCGCGGGCCCTGCCGGCGGCCAGTTCCACATTTGCCTGGGGACTCCCGACGCCGTCGGTATAACCCAGTACATTTAATTTTAATGCCTTGTTTTTGATCAGCCGTTCTGCCACGCGGTCGAGTTCGGTCCTGGCTGCGGCAGTGAGGGTATTCAATCCGAAATCGAAATAGATATTGCGGATGTTCGCCTGCGGATCAGCGATGAAGAACACACCGTTCCGGAAATAGGGACAATTCACTTCGCACAGGATCCGCTGTTCCTCCACGTCGATGATAGAGGCGAATGGAAATCCTTTGGCAATCATCTCCTGCCGCACTTTTTCGGCGTCGAGGCGGGTGGCGTAGGCGCCGGCAAAATAGCGGAAAAGGCCAATTTGGTCGGTTGTTTCCACGTAGTCATTCACGCCCCGTTCCGTAAAATACGACATAGCCATGGGTTGCTCGAAAGCAGCGATCTGCACCCGGAAATCCTGTGCGAAAGACCCGTTTTGAAAAAGGGACACCAAAGCAAATAAAAAACAAATACGCATAGCCTGTAGGGTGAATGAACGTTGCAAAAGTACGCGAACTGCCCGCTTTATACGATTGCGTCAAATTTGATTTTTAGAAAACAGACGAAATTTTACCTTCGCTGCGCTCTTTCCAAATTATACCGCCCTGTACGCTCTCTTGTTCCAGAAAAAATTTGGCATTCAACAACCATGAAAAAACGCAACCTCTTTATTCTCCTCATCGCCGGCCTGCTCGGGCTCTGGTTTTTTGCCAGCCGGCGTAGTCATGCAGCATCTCAAGCGCGCCCCAACGACCCGTGGGTATTCCGTTCCGTTATGGATAAACAGCCGCGTATGATCACTTTCGCGCTGCACAACAACCTGTGGGTCTCCTATTCTACCGATTCCTGCTCGCTGTACAAGGCCTGGCCGGGCGGCGTGGATTTTACCGGAGCGGTGTACAACATGCGACACGGCCCGCAGCCCATGAGCATCGGGGCTGCATGGCTGGAAAATAAAAACCGCCAGCCCTGGGAGGTGACGGTGGGCGGAAAAACGGAAACGCCACGCACCGATTACAAAGGGCACCGGTATACGAAGGACGGCGCCGCCGAGATCATGTACGACCTCGTGCTGGCCGACGGACACCGCATCCGCATCAACGAACGGCCCGACTACGTGCAACGCGACCGCCAGAGCGGCTTCGAACGCACTTTCACCGTGGAAAATGCGCCCGTCGGCGCAACCATCGTTTTACGCACCAGCGTGGCCTCCATAGCCGACCCTTCCGGCATCGCTACCGACGGCGCCTGGCAACAAACGCAGCAGACCACGCAGGAAAACAATTTCAACCTGCGTGCCCTGGCTGTGGAAGGCACATTGACGCTGAAAACCGACCAGCCCACCCATTTTACTGCCATGTTCGTCAGCCAGGCACTGCTGCCCAATCCGTTCGATGCCGAACGCCTGGCGCTGGAAGCCGGTGAAACAGGCGCCGGAACGGTAAGCGCAGGCGAAAAACTCATGGCCCAAAGCGACTGCCGCACCTGCCACAACCCCGAAGTCCAAACGGTGGGTCCCGGTTTCCGGCAAATCGCCGAACGGTATAAAAACGTGCCGGAAGTCATCGCCAAACTGACTGAAAAAGTACTGAAAGGCGGCGCCGGCGTATGGGGCGCGGCAGCCATGAGCGCGCACCCGGATTTACAACCCGAAGACGCCACTGCTATGGTCAATTACGTGCTTTCCCTCGATGAAGGGGAAGACGACGGCGAAGGCGGCGGCGCAGCCAAACAACTGACCGACATCCCTGAATCGTCGTGGCTACGGTCCGACGCTTCCGTGGTCGACAAAGAAGTGGTTTCCGGTCTGGCCGTTCAAGTATTCAACCTCTCCACGGCCCCACTCACACTGAAGGACGTTCGTTTCGACGCCAAACCCTCTTTCACGGCCATTGCCCCCAGCCTGGATGCGGAAGGCGCCGATTTTGCGCCGCTGCGCGATAATTTCGCGATGGCAGCGGAAGGATTTTTGTTTCTGGACAAAGACGACAACATCCTGTTCCAACTCGGCAGCGACGATGGCAGCCGGCTCCTCATCGATGGCCGCGAACTCATCAACCACGACGGCTGGCACGGCATGGAACCCAAAGAAGCGGAAGTAGCCCTGCGCGCGGGGTACCACCCCATTCGTGTGGAATATTTCCAGGCGGGCGGCGGACGCGGCATTCAACTGAAATGGGCCCGTTTCGGGAACACGGATATGTCGGTAGTGCCGCAAAACGCTTTTTTCCATAAAAGCACGCCCGACCTTGCAGACGCGCCGGCCGTAATGGGCGGCAGCGGCGCCTTGCCCGGCGATGGCGCTCCCTTGCAGGAAGTGCACCCTTCTTACACGCTCACACAGGCCCGCCCCGACGGTTTTTTGCCCAAGGTATCCGGCATGGATTTCCTGCCCGACGGTCGGCTCGTCGTATCCACCTGGGATGCGCTGGGCGCCGTTTATGTGCTGGAAAATGTGGAATCAGGCGATCCTTCGAAAATCAAGGTGAAACGCATCGCACAGGGACTGGCCGAACCCCTGGGCGTGAAAGTGGTGGATGGCGCTATCTATGTACTTCAGAAACAGGAACTCACAAAACTCGTCGACAACAACGGCGACGACGTGATCGATGAATACCAGTGTTTTTCCAAAGGCTGGAGGGCCACTGCCAATTTCCACGAATTCGCTTTCGGGCTGGTGTACAAAGACGGGTATTTCTACGCTACGCTGGCCATCGCCATTCTTCCCGGCGGCGCCAGCGCCCGGCCGCAGGGCCCCGACCGCGGCAAGGTCGTGCGCATCAGTGCAAAAGACGGCAGCATGGAGTTTCTGGCCCGCGGCCTGCGCACGCCCGACGGCGTAGGTATCGGCCCCGACGGCGAGGTCTTTATCGCCGACAACCAGGGCGACTGGCTGCCTTCCTCCAAAATCCTACACATGAAACCAGGCGCTTTTTACGGCTCGTTCGCCGTCGACAGCACGACAGTGGCGCAAATGCCGATTCAACAGCCGGTGGTTTGGCTGCCGCAGGACGACATCGGCAATTCACCTACCCAGCCGGTAGTGCTCAATGACGGCCCGTACAAAAACCAGTTGCTGCACGGCGACGTGTGCTACGGCGGCCTGCAACGGGTATTTATGGAAAAAGTGAACGGAGATTACCAGGGCTGCGTATTCCGTTTCACCCAGGGCCTCGAAGGCGGCACGCACCGCCTGGTGTGGGGCCCCGACGGCGCTTTGTACATAGGTATGATCGGCAACCCGGGCAATTGGAGCCAGACTGACAAACTCTGGTACGGCCTGCAACGTATGAAGTACAACGGACAGTCTGCTTTCGAAATGCTGGCGGTACGCGCAAAAACGAACGGTGTGGAAATCGAATTCACCGAACCGCTGCGCCCCGGCGACGGCTGGGAACCGGCCAATTACACCGTTCACCAGTGGTGGTACAAACCCACGAACAATTACGGCGGCCCAAAAATGGACGAAGAAGAACTCGCCGTAAAATCGGCCAGCATTTCCGCCGACCGTAAAAAGGTATTTCTCGAAATTCCCGGCATCAAAACGCAACACGTGCTGCATATCCGCCTGCATGACCTGCCTGCCAGCGAATACGGCAACGGCCTCTGGACTTCCGAAACCTGGTACACCATGAATGCCATTCCTGCCGCCGACGCAGGCACTCCCCTCCCCCGCCCCGTTCCTGTACAGGTGGCGGATAACACTCTGACAGACAAGGAAAAAGCCGATGGCTGGGCGTTACTGTTTGATGGTAAAAGTCTCGATTCCTGGCACAGTTACGGCAAAAAGACGATTGGAAAATCCTGGGTCATCGACGACAATTCCATCCACCTCGACGCCAAACCCAATCCCGACGGCGGCTGGCAAACAGCGGACGGCGGCGATATCATCACAACGGAAGAATACGGGGATTTTGAGTTTCAGTACGACTGGAAAATCGGCGCCTGCGGCAATTCCGGCGTGTACTACCACGTGCTGGAAGCGCCCGAAAAGTATACCCACGGCTGGATGACCGGCCCGGAAATGCAGGTGCTCGACAACACCTGCCACCCCGACAGCAAATTCCCGAAACACCGCGCCGGCGACCTCTACGATTTTATCGAATGCAAATACGAGACGGTAAAACCTGCCGGCCAGTGGAACCACGCACGCATCGTTTTCCGCAACGGCAAGGTGGAGCATTGGCTGAACTACCGGAAAGTGGTGGAATTGCAGATGTTTGAAAACGGGAAACCTACCAAACAATGGCTCGATCTGATCGCGGCCAGCAAATTCCCCAAAATCCCCGCACCGGAATTCGGCCTGCTTACGAAAGGGCACCTGGCGTTACAGGATCATGGGAATTTGGTGTGGTTCAAGAATTTGAAAGTGAAAAAGTGAGTTGTGAGTGGTGAGTGGAGCCCTGAAGGGGCGTAAGCAAACAGCCCTGGGGAACACCCGGGGTGGAATATGAGGCGAAACGAACGGATTGATTTTAGGTTTGTAACCCAAATAGAATCCATTGTTTGTTTTTCATATTCCACCCCGGGCGTTGCCCAGGGCTGTTTGCTTACGCCCCTTCAGGGCTCCACTCACAACTCACAACTCACCACTCACAACTCACTGATCATATTGATCCCCAAATCCACCGTCCGGTTTTTTTGCCGGTGATTTGGGTGCATTCGGATCGGTCGGCGGCGTGCCGCCTTCAGGCGCTTCATCGCCGTATACGTCCGGAGCAAACTCCTCTTCATCGCCCACTACGCCGGCTGCATTCTGATACGCCGCGCAGTTGATCTCGATGCCGAGTTCGCCGGCAGGGCGCTGGAATTTGGCGTTGTAGTCGTAGCCGGATTTCGGGTCTTTTTCGAGTTTCTG
>JAKQJD010000070.1 GCA_029561355.1 Bacteroidota bacterium
TGTCCCGCAGGTTGCGAAGCACAGGCTCGGGCAAAGGACGCAGTAAATCCAACTGGTTCTTTTTGTCTTGTACGCGGGCAAGAATTTTGTCCAGACCTTTGAAATCATATGGATTTGTTGACCAGTTCATAAGTAGTTATCGTTACTTATTCACAAAGTTATATTTTTTATTAACATCGGAAAGCATCCAAAATAAAATATTCCGATATTAAAATAGAATGAACTACCTGATGAACCTGACAATCAAATTTGCATAATAGGAACGGGTATCACTTTTCCGGCGCCATACCTGCCGCAAAATCCGCTTCGCTGATGGTACCGTCTTCGTCGCTGTCGTAGTCCACAGCGATTTTCCAGGTGCCGTTTATTTTTCGCAAAAACACATGGAATTTGCCATAATAGGCGCGTTTTTCCCCGTTTTTACTTATAAAACTATATCGGTAAATGCCGCGTTCGGAAGCCGTTTCCGGGCCGGCCACCCGTTCGAAAAAAGTAAAATCGATCTGTACCGGTTTTCCGGAATCTTTTCCGCGGGCGAACCCGGTTTTAATCTCGGCGGCGTATTCCGCCAGGTTGTGAATGCCGGAGTATGCGCCGCCGTTGGCGCGAATAAAGTCGGGTGTATGCAATGCGAGGTATTTATCTGCATCGAATGCGGCATATGCTTCCGAAAACGGCGTCCAGATATCGCGGTTGATTTCCTTCAGACGCTCCAGGTGTTCCGGCGTTTGGGAAATATTGATTTTTGGAAACGTTTGCGCACGGGCGGTGGAAACGGCAAACCAAAGAAATAAAACGGGCGTTAAGAGTTTCATAGCCAATGAATTTTGCATACACAATACCATGTGTACGGGGTGGTAAAAAATGATCAGAAGTCTTTCAATACTCCCAAAAATCGCATGAATTGCGCGCTTCTCCTTTTCCTTCCGCATTTCTTTTCCCAATATTAGACCAAGGCTGTGCTATTCCCTACTTTTGGCGCCCTAACCAATATCTCCGGCGTTTTTTCCATCATCGTTTAAAACGGTCCATGAAAAAAATCACCTTGAATGTTGTAAAAATCGGCGGGAATATCATCGACGACGAAGCGCGGCTGACGACTTTTCTGGCAGATTTCGCCGCTTTGCCCGGCGCTAAAATTCTTGTACACGGCGGCGGCAGGCAAGCCACGAAACTCGCCGAACAACTGGGCATTCCCCAGCAAATGATCGAAGGGCGGCGCATTACTGACGCCGAAACCCTGCGCATTGCCATTATGGTGTACGGCGGTCTGGTCAATAAACAGATCGTGGCGCGCCTGCACGCCCTCGGCTGCACGGCCCTCGGCGTGTGCGGCGCCGATGGTGACCTGTTGCGCGCGCACAAACGCAGGCACCCGAGCATCGATTACGGCTGGGTGGGCGATATCGATACGGTGAACATTCCGCTCCTCGACCGCTGGATCGGGCAGGGCCTGACGCCCGTGGTAGCGCCTTTGTCGCACGATGGCGCGGGGCAGTTGCTCAATACCAATGCCGATACCATCGCGCAGGAAATCGCCCAGGCGATGAGCACCGCGTTCGCCGTACAACTGATTTTCGGTTTTGAAAAAAGCGGCGTTCTGCTCGACGTTGCCGATGAAAACAGCCGCCTTCCGTCTTTGCATCTCAAACAGTATCAGCAACTTCGCTCGGAACAGGTCATTACAGCCGGCATGATCCCGAAACTGGACAACGCATTTGCCGCACTCAAAAAAGGTGTGCGAAAGGTCATTATCGGGCAGGCGGAAAAACTGCCCGACCTGGTAGCGGGCCGCAACGGTACCTTAATCGAAATTTCCGATGAATCCTGATACGGCCGAAAACCACAAAAACCTCGCTGCGGAAGCCGTGGCTTTGCTGCGCCGCCTGATCGCCACGCCTTCTTTCAGCCGCGAAGAAGCCGGAACGGCCGTTTTGCTGGAATCGTTTTTTCAGGAAAAAGGTATTCCCGCGCAACGGCTACAGAACAACGTGTGGGCACGCAACCGGTATTTCGATGCTTCCAAACCGACCGTTTTGCTGAATTCCCACCACGATACGGTAAAACCCAACGCGGGTTATACGCGCGATCCGTTCGCGGCCGATATCGTGGACGGTAAACTGTACGGCCTGGGCAGCAATGATGCGGGCGGCCCGCTGGTGTCGCTGCTGGCGGCTTTCCTGTATTTTTACGAACGCAAAGACCTGTCTTTCAATCTGTTGTATGCCGCCACGGCCGAGGAGGAAATTTCCGGAAAAAACGGTGTGGAACTGCTGCTGCCCGAACTGGGCCGTATCGACTGCGCTATCGTCGGCGAACCCACGCAGATGCACATGGCCGTCGCCGAAAAAGGACTGATGGTGCTCGATTGCACTACGCACGGCCAATCGGGCCATGCCGCACGGGAGGAAGGTGACAACGCATTATACAAAGCGCTGGCAGATATCGACTGGTTCAGGCATTACCGTTTCCCGAACGTATCGGAATTGCTGGGGCCGGTAAAAATGTCGGTCACCATCATACAGGCCGGTACGCAGCACAATGTAGTACCCGACACCTGCCGTTTTACGGTCGACGTGCGGGTAAACGAACTGTATACCCTGGAGGAAGTACTTGAAACGGTGCGTGCGAACGTACAGGCAGAGGTAGTGCCGCGCAGCCTGCGCATTCGTTCGACAGGGATCGCACCCGAACACCCGCTGGTGCGTGCGGGCGTTGCACTGGGCAGAAGCAGTTACGGCTCGCCGACGACTTCCGACAAAGCGCTTATGCCTTTTCCGGCCCTGAAAATGGGGCCGGGAGATAGTGCGCGCAGCCATACGGCCGATGAGTTTATTTTTCTGGAGGAAATTGAAAATGGAATTGAAGGGTATGTTGGGTTGCTGGGTAATTTTGATTTGATGATGATGAAGGTTGGTTTATAGGCCATTCGGTTCTGAGTTCGGTATTCGGAGTTCGGTGTTCGATATTCGGTGTTCGGTGTTAAAGAATATCGAATATCGAACACCGAATATCGAACACCGAATAAAGTGGAAATGGTTGAATATAATAAGTTTTACAGCACAATTTCTGCCGTTGTTAGCGTCCCCGCCAACAACGGCTGAGAATTGAAAAAGCCAAGAGCAGCGTGTCCTCCTGAGCGCAGCGAAGGACCTGAGGTTACCTGGAATCTGGAGGTATAATTAGATCCTTCGCTGCGCTCAGGAGGACACGCTGCCCTTGGTCTTTTTTACTTACAAAAGCAGATAGGTGACACGTTGCCCTTGGACTTTTTTCTTACAAAGGCAGAAAGATGACACGCTGCCCTTGGTCTTTTCAGGCATTAAAACAGAAAGATGCTTTTTTAAAACACAGATTTTTTATTCAACGAGCCCCCGAATATCAACCCTCATCAACCCTCATCAACCCTCATGAACCCTTATCAACCCTCATCAACAATATTTTACCCCATCCCAAGAGCAAAGCACCCCTCTCACTTCTCACTTCTATCATGAAACTCTGGAGTAAAAACAACACCTCCACCCACGAAATGGTGGAAACGTTCACGGTAGGCAATGATCGTATTTTTGATCTGCTGCTGGCGGAGCACGACGTGCTGGGCTCGCTGGCGCATACCGCCATGCTGGAAAAAGTGGGGCTGCTCGATCCGCAGGAACGTATACTCGTGCACCGCGAACTGAACGTTATTCTGGAAGAAATTCGCGCCGGAAAATTTCAGATCGATGCCGACCAGGAAGACGTGCATTCCCAGGTTGAATACCTGCTCACGCAGCGCATCGGCGACGCCGGCAAAAAAATACACGCCGGCCGTAGCCGGAACGACCAGGTGGCGGTGGATATAAAACTGTACTTACGCGCTGAATTACAGGGGGTTACGCAATCCGTTCAAACCCTGTTCGACCTGCTGCTCGAACGGAGCGAACACTTTAAAGACGTTTTGTTGCCGGGCTACACGCACCTGCAAATCGCCATGCCTTCTTCGTTCGGGCTGTGGCTCGGCGCCTATGCAGAAAGCCTTGTGGACGACATGGAAACGGTGACGGCTGCGGCGCGGGTGGTGAATAAAAATCCGCTCGGCAGCGGCGCGGGCTACGGTTCGTCTTTTCCACTCGACCGCCGCATGACCACCGAACTGCTCGGATTTGAGACCCTGCATTTCAATTCCGTGTATGCCCAGATGAGCCGCGGGAAAACCGAAAAAATCGTGGCCCAAAGCCTCGCCAATCTCGCGGCTACGCTGGGAAGGTTATCGATGGACATGTGCCTGTACCTGAACCAGAATTTCGGATTCATCAGTTTTCCGCCCGAACTCACCACCGGCAGCAGTATCATGCCGCACAAAAAGAATCCGGATATTTTCGAACTCATCCGCGCCCGTTGTAACCGCCTGCAGGCCCTGCCCAACGAACTGGCCCTGCTGCTCGCCAACCTGCCTTCCGGCTACCACCGCGATTTGCAACTGACCAAGGAAATCCTGTTTCCGGCTTTCGGCGAAATGCAGGGCTGTTTTGCCATGATGACCCACGCGCTGGGGTACATGGAGGTGAAAGCCGATATTTTACAGGATGAAAAATACCGCTACCTGTTCAGCGTGGAAGCTGTGAACGAAAAAGTGAAGCAGGGATTGCCGTTCCGCGAGGCATACCGGCAGGTGGGCGAATCCATCGATGCGGGCACGTTCCGGTTCGATCTTTCCAAACCGCTGCACCACACGCACGAGGGCAGCATCGGGAATTTATGCACGGAAGATATCCGCCGGGAAATGCGCAAAGTACTGGATCGGTAGTTGTGCGTATTTGGTGTTTAGTTTTTGTAATTTATGCGAATCTTGGGTTAAAAAGACTGCGAAGCAGTCAAAACTATGTTCCCTTTAATAAACAATCGACGTAGATCATATTAACCACATAAGGCACATAGAACACATAGCATAGCGTACTCTCCGGACTATGTGTTCTATGTGCCTTATGTGGTTAAAAAAACACTTTAGTATGTAGGCTACATAGTTTTGACTGCTTCGCAGTCTTTTTAACCCAAGATTCGCATAATTTGTGTTTAGGAATTGGTTGACGGCGAGACCCCAAATAAACAACAATATCCCCCTACACTTACCGGATGTTGTACCCGATGCCCAGTTGCAGGGATCTGTTTTTTTCTTTAACATCCGATTTGTATTCGCCGGAGCTGTCGGAATATCCGAATCCTGCGATGGTTTTCAAACCGATCTGACCGGACAAAAGCAGGTAGAAATGGCCGTATCTTAGCCGAAAACCGGGTGTCAGACCGAAATCCGTTTCATCATAATATTGATATAAAGGTGACAGCCAGTCGTCGGTTTCAAAGAAACGAAGTTCCGTATGGCCGAGAAAACTGTGGTAAACGCCAAAGTTTACATCGAGCCATTTTAATGGCTGCCAGGATATATGCGGAGTGAGATCCAGGCAACTTCTGCGATATTCGTGGACTTCCGACGTGCTTTCCGCATTGAATTGCTCGCCCCGTACGGCATAATGCACGTCAAGCCCTACGGACCATTTTCCGGCAAAATCATAAGTAGGATGTAAACCTGCAAAATAATGGAGCCGTGCATCCGCATCAATATGCGCGTCGTCGGGCAGATTTTGCAAATGAACGGTGCCGGCAAGCAGCCCGCCTTCGATGCCGAGATTGAACTGGGCGGATAAAGTAGCGGCCGGAAAGGCGAAGAGCAATATAATCAGGTATCTCAAGAGCATGGGCAGTTATTTAAAAGGATGATGCATGCAGGACGCCTGTAGTTGCCGGAATGGTTGAAATAAAACGGGGTATTAACAACTGGCTTCCGTGCCCATCACCTCATTCCGGTTGACTTGTATTCAGCAACTGCCCGCTCAGATACTCCCACGAAAACCGTTGTTTTTCCTTCCGAATCCCTTCCAGAAACGTCATATCCCGTTGATTGTCAAAGAAGTCCGTCATTGCCGAAGCGATGGCTTGCGGTTCCGCATCCACCACGTATCCCGACACGCCGTCGGTCACGATTTCCGGAAGTCCGCCTACACGCGTTACCACCATCGGTTGTTCGAAATGGTAAGCGATCTGGGAAATACCGCTTTGAGTGGCCGAACGGTAAGGCTGCACCACCAGGTCGGCTGCCGAAAAAAACACGCGTACCTGATCGGCCGGAATAAAATCCATGTGTAAATGCAGGCGGTCTGCCAGTCCATGCCGGTCGATGATTTGCTGGTAATACGACCAGTCTTCATAACATTCACCTGCCACCAGCGCATGTACGTCGGGTGTTTTTGCCAGTGCTTCGAGCAGCAGATCCAGGCCTTTGTATTTGCGGATAAACCCGAAAAACAGCACCAGTTTCACGTGTTCCGGAATATGCAGTTGTTCGCGCGCATCCGCTTTTTTCATCGAAGAGCCGTAATTGTCGTACACCGGATGCGGGGCAAAACGAACGGGTTTCTTTTGGTCGAACGAACGTATTTCTTCCTGTACCGAATGCGACATAGCCACAAAATCGTCGCAGGCGCCCACGAAATATTTCGCGAACGGCCGGTCGCCGAAACGTTTTTCATGCGGAACGATATTGTCCACCAATGCCGTGACAATCAGTTTTTTACGTGAAAAAAAACGGGCCATACGCAGCACCGTTCCCAGGCTGGGACCCATGAAAGGCAACCAGAAACGCACGATGACGTGGTCGGGTTGTTCATTGGCAATACTCCTGCCCGACTGAATCCAGTTCAGCGGATTGACGGCGTTGATGCAGGTTTTGATTTGCAGTCCTTCCGGCGGCGGATCGTCGGTGAATTGTGTTTTTCCCGGAAATAAAAACCCCGGATACTGCAATGAAAACGAATAGATCACAACCTCGTGGCCCATTTCCTGCAAGGCTTGCGCCAGACGCTCGGATGATGCGGCGATGCCGCCCCGCAAAGGGTGCGCCGGAGAAACGATGACGATTTTTTTTATGCTGGACACAAAATGGAATTGAGCGGTAAAGGTAATTCCAGATAGGTTATCAGTGATCTCTAATAGGGTATTTCAAATGTTTTACATGTCCTTTACATCGTTTTACATCCTAAAAACCACTTGCATGGAACGTGCCGGTACTTTTGGCGCATTGTTTCACTTAACTCTACATCCATGCGCATTTTCGCTTTTTTGATCGTTTGCCTGTCTCTGGCGGCCTATGGGGCTCAGAAAACCACTTCCGCCCCCACTGCCGTGTGTGCCGCCGAAGTACCGGTACCAGCCACAAACATCTTTTTTCAATCTGCCGATGGTGGTAAAACCTGGCAGGATCTGAGCAGGGGATTGCCTGAAAAACTGGATGTAAACTGTGTTTTTTCGCAGGACGGTGAGGTGTTTTTAGGTACTAACAACGGCTGCGTATACCACAGCCGCGATCTGAAAAAGGGTATTTGGAATCTGGAAGTGGTCGGCGGGGCTTTTCCCGACCTGAGCGATTTTTCCGAAGACAAAAACATGGTCACAGGTATTTTTTCAAGCCGGTCGGGTGTGTATGCCTGCGTTTATAAAGGCGGTTTATTCAGAAGAATACCTGCCACGGGAGATTGGCAGCCGATGCAACTGCCGCTGAACGAAAACATTATCAATACCGTGGCAGAAGATGCGCAGGGAAATATTTTTGTCGGCTGCCAGACCGGTGTTTTCAAATCCGGCGACGACGGGAAAACCTGGAAACACGTTTTTGATGAAAGTTGGGTCAGCGAACTTATTGTAGTAAACGGCATACTGGTAGGCAGTGGAGTACAAGGGCTGCTGCGCTCGACTGACGATGGCGAACACTGGACTTGCACCCTGCCCGATAAA
>JAKQJD010000077.1 GCA_029561355.1 Bacteroidota bacterium
TTGGCCGTTGTTCCAAAGGTACGTGATCGTACCCGTACCGCCCGTTCCGGCTGCTGTGGCAGCGCCGTTCGAGCCCCCGAAACAACTAACGTTCGTCGAAGCGCTGATGGTTACCGCAACTGCGCTGGCAGGTTGCGTGATCGTAACCGTAGCCGTTTCAGTACACCCGTTAGCATCCGTGACCGTCACCATGTGGCTGCCTGCGGAAAGACCTGTGGCGGTTTGGTCCGTCGAACCATTATCCCAAAGGTAAATGTAAGGCAACGTGCCGCCGCCGGGGGTGACTGTGGCTGAGCCGTTCGAGCCGCCGAAGCAGGAAACCGGTGTGGTTTGAGCAGCCGTGGCCGTTAAATCTGTTGCCTGAATGATTGTGACGGTGGCGGTAGTCGTGCAGTTGTTCGCATCCGTTACCGTAACGGAATGGACACCGACCGGCAGGTTTGTTGCTGTTGCAGTCGTTTGACCAGCCGCAGAAGCCGACCATAAATACGTATAAGCAGTCGTTCCACCCGTAGCATTTACGGTAGCAGAACCTGTGCTTGCGCCGTTGCAACCGATATTGGTTTGGCCGGTGATGTCGGCTACTAACAAGGTTGGCTGCGTGATGGTGACCGTAGCAGTGGTCGTGCAGCCGTTTGCGTCGGTGACAACAACCGTATAAGTGCCTGCTGCTAAACCAGTTGCAGTAGCCACGGTTTGGCCATTGCTCCAGGCGTAAGTGTAGGTGGTCGTGCCGCCAGCAACATTTACTGTGGCAGAACCGGTCGAAGCACCGTTGCAAAGCACGTTGGTTTGTGCGCTGATATTTGCTGTAAGTTCGGAAGGTTCGGTGATTACAACGGAAGTACTTGACATACAACCGTTTGCATCGGTAGCCGTCACATTGTACGTCCCGGCAGTCAGGGCGGTGGCGGTTGCCGTCGTTTGACCATTGTTCCAAAGGTAAGTAATCGTGCCAGTGCCGCCTGTTCCGGCTGCTGTGGCTTCGCCGTTCGAACCGCCGAAACAACCCACGTTGGTCGAAGCGCTGATGGTTACCGCTACTGCGCTGGCAGGTTGTGTGATCGTAACCGTTGCTGTTTCCGTACAACCGTTCGCATCAGTGACCGTCACCATGTGGCTGCCTGTGGAAAGGCCTGTGGCGGTTTGGTCGGTCGAGCCGTTGTCCCAAAGGTAGGTGTAAGGCAAAGTGCCGCCGCCGGGGGTGACTGTGGCTGAGCCGTTCGAGCCGCCGAAGCAGGAGACCGGCGTGGTTTGGGCTGCCGTGGCCGTCAAATCCGTTGCCTGGATGATGGTGACAGTGGTTATAGCGGTGCAGTTGTTCGCATCCGTAACTGTAACGGAATGAACACCTACGGGCAGGTTTGTTGCCGTTGCAGTCGTTTGACCAGCCGCGGAAACGGACCACAAATAGGTGTAGCCTGTTGTTCCACCCGTAGCATTTACGGTAGCAGAACCTGTGCTCGCGCCGTTGCAACCGATGTTCGTTTGGCCGGTAATGTCGGCTACTAACAAGGTTGGCTGCGTGATCGTGACCGTTGCGCTGGTCGTGCAGCCGTTTGCGTCGGTCACAACAACCGTATAAGTGCCTGCTGCCAAACCTGTTGCAGTGGCCGCCGTTTGGCCATTGCTCCAGGCGTAAGTGTAGGTGGTCGTGCCGCCTGCAACATTTACTGTGGCAGAACCGGTCGAAGCGCCGTTGCAAAGCACATTAGTTTGCGCGCTGATACTTGCTGTAAGTTCAGCAGGCTCCGTGATTACAACAGAAGTACTTGACGTACAGCCGTTTGCATCGGTAGCCGTCACATTGTAGGTCCCGGCAGTCAGGGCGGTGGCGGTTGCCGTCGTTTGACCATTGTTCCAAAGGTAAGTAATCGTGCCAGTGCCGCCTGTTCCGGCTGCTGTGGCAGCACCGTTGGAGCCCCCGAAACAACTGACGTTGGTCGAAGCGCTGATGGTTACCGCAACTGCGCTGGCAGGTTGCGTGATCGTAACCGTAGCCGTTTCAGTACACCCGTTAGCATCCGTGACCGTCACCATATGGCTGCCTGCGGAAAGACCTGTGGCGGTTTGGTCGGTCGAGCCATTATCCCAAACATAAGTGTAAGGCAAGGTGCCGCCGCCGGGGGTGACTGTGGCTGAGCCGTTCGAGCCGCCGAAGCAGGAGACCGGCGTGGTTTGAGCAGCCATGGCTGTTACGTCTGTTGCCTGAATGATCGTAACCGTGGCTATGGCGGTGCAGTTGTTCGCGTCCGTGACGGTAACGGAATGAACTCCGACGGGCAGGTTTGTTGCCGTTGCGGTCGTTTGACTACCGGCAGAAACGGACCACAAATAGGTGTAGCCTGTTGTTCCACCCGTAGCATTTACGGTAGCAGAACCTGTGCTTGCGCCGTTGCAACCGATGTTGGTTTGGCCGGTGATGTCGGCTACTAACAAGGTTGGTTGTGTGATCGTAACCGTTGCGCTGGCCGTGCAGCCGTTTGCATCCGTTACTGTGACGGTGTACGTTCCGGCTGTCAGGTTGATGGCTGTGGCGGCAGTTTGTCCGCCGGTCCAGGCGTAGGTGTAGGTGGTCGTGCCACCTGCAACATTTACTGTGGCAGAACCGGTCGAAGCGCCATTGCAAAGTACATTGGTTTGTGCACTGATATTTGCTGTGAGTTCGGAAGGCTCGGTGATTACAACAGAAGTACTTGACGTACAACCATTTGCATCGGTAGCCGTCACATTGTACGTTCCCGCAGTCAGGCCTGTGGCAGTTGCCGTCGTTTGACCGTTGTTCCAAAGGTAAGTGATCGTGCCCGTGCCACCTGTGCCGGCTGCTGTGGCTGCGCCATTGGAGCCACCAAAGCAACTAACGTTGGTCGAAGCACTGATCGTTACTACAACTGCACTGGCAGGTTGTGTGATGCTGACCGTTGCCGTTTCCGTACAACCGTTGGCGTCCGTGATCGTGACCATGTGGCTGCCTGCGGAAAGACCTGTGGCAGTTTGGTCGGTCGAGCCATTATCCCAAATATAGGTGTAAGGCAACGTGCCGCCGCCGGGGGTAACAGTGGCTGAACCGTTCGAGCCGCCGAAGCAACTTACCGGCATGGTTTGAGCAGCCGTGGCGGTTACGTCTGTCGCCTGAATGATTGTGACAGTGGCTATGGCCGTACAGTTGTTCGCGTCGGTGACTGTAACAGAATGAACTCCGACGGGCAGGTTTGTTGCTGTTGCGGTCGTTTGACTACCGGCAGAAACAGACCAGAGGTAAGTGTAAGCAGTTGTTCCACCCGTAGCATTTACGGTAGCGGAACCGGTGCTCGCGCCGTTGCAACCGATGTTCGTTTGGCCGGTGATGTCGGCTACCAACAAGGTTGGCTGTGTGATGGTTACCGTTGCGCTGGCGGTGCAGCCGTTTGCATCCGTTACTGTGACGGTGTACGTTCCGGCTGCCAGGTTGATGGCTGTGGCGGCAGTTTGTCCGCCGGTCCAGGCGTAGGTGTAGGTGGTCGTGCCGCCAGCAACATTTACTGTGGCAGAACCGGTCGAAGCGCCATTGCAAAGCACATTGGTTTGTGCGCTGATACTTGCTGTAAGTTCAGCAGGTTCCGTGATTACAACAGAAGTACTTGACGTACAACCGTTTGCATCCGTGGCAGTGACATTGTACGTCCCAGCCGTCAAACCTGTGGCAGTTGCCGTCGTTTGACCGTTGTTCCACAAATAGGTGATCGTGCCTGTACCGCCTGTTCCAGCCGCCGTGGCAGCACCGTTGGGGCCGCCAAAACAACTAACGTTGGTCGAAGTGCTGATCGTTACTGCTACTGCGCTGGCAGGTTGTGTGATGGTAACCGTTGCCATTTCCGTACAACCGTTTGCATCCGTAACCGTGACCATATGGCTGCCGGCGGAAAGACCTGTGGCGGTTTGGTCGGTCGAGCCGTTGTCCCAAAGGTAGATGTACGGCAAGGTGCCGCCGCCGGGGGTAACTGTGGCCGAGCCGTTCGAGCCGCCGAAGCAAGAAACAGGCGTGGTTTGAGCCGCTGTGGCGGTTAAATCTGTTGCCTGAATGATCGTAACCGTGGCTATGGCGGTGCAGTTGTTCGCGTCCGTGACGGTAACGGAATGAACTCCGACGGGCAGGTTTATTGCTGTTGCAGTCGTTTGACCAGCGGCAGAAACGGACCACAAATAGGTGTAGCCCGTCGTTCCACCCGTAGCATTTACGGTAGCGGAACCTGTGCTCGCGCCGTTGCAACCGATGTTCGTTTGGCCGGTGATGTCGGCTACTAACAAGGTTGGCTGCGTGATGGTGACTGTCGCGCTGGCCGTGCAGCCGTTCGCGTCCGTGATGGTTACGCTGTGAACGCCCGCAGCAAGGTTCGATGCCGTTGCGGTAGTTTGAGCCGCTGCCGAAGCGGACCACAAATAAGTGTATGCCGTTGTGCCGCCTGCGCCTGTTACCGTCGCAGCACCCGTACTCGCACCATTGCAAAGCACGTTCGTTTGGGCACTGATAGAGGCCGTCAGTTGAGCGGTTTCTGTAATCACCACCGAGGCTACTGCCGTGCAGCCGTTCGCATCCGTGGCCGTTACATCATAGGTTCCTGCTGTCAAACCTGTGGCTGTTGCACCGGTTTGTGTATTGCTCCACAGGTACGTGATGGCGCCCGTGCCACCCATTCCGGTGGCTGTGGCCGTGCCGTCTGAACCGCCAAAACAAGAGACGTTCGTTTTGACTACTGTTACTGTTAAGGCACTTATCGGTTGTGTGATCGTAACCGTTGCCGTTTCCGTACAACCATTAGCATCCGTGACCGTGACCATGTGGCTGCCTGCGGAAAGACCTGTGGCGGTTTGATCGGTTGAGCCGTTGTCCCAAAGGTAAATGTAAGGCAAAGTGCCGCCGCCGGGGGTGACTGTGGCTGAGCCGTTCGAGCCGCCGAAGCAAGAAACAGGGGTGGTTTGGGCCGCCGTGGCCGTCAAATCTGTGGGTTGGGTGATCGTAACGATTGCTGTTCCGGTACAACCCACGCCATCTGTAACAGTCACCGTATACGTTCCTGCAACCAGATTCGTCGCAATTTGTCCGGTTGCCAGGTTCGACCAGGCATAACTATACTGCGGCGTTCCATCGGCCACTATAGCAGTAGCACTGCCATTCGTTCCTGCAAAACAGGAAACGGGGGTGGATACAATGGTGATGTTTGAAAGCAAACAAATGGAGCACGCGACCGGAGCGCTTGCATTATTGCAATACTGATCGGCATTTCCACCGCCCAATACCTTGAAATTATTATCCGCGCTCACATTCGGATCAGCATTTAACGGGTCCGAATAATTGTGAAACAAATCAATCGTTCCCGTACAACCTGCGGGAATTTTAAAGGTAAACAATGCAATGTCCGTGTTCGCCGGAATGTTGAATACCGTGTAACTCCCTGCATTGGCCGGTGCGAAAAACACATAATCGGAGCCCGGATTTTGAGGCGGATTGTTCAATTGTGTAAATGCCATATCCAGATCGGTGAGGGACGTCAGATTCGACAATTGAATCACGCCGGGACCGGCTCCGTCAGGGTCGGGAAACACCAGTGTAAACTGGGTACTACCCGTAATACGCGCCAGTGGGCCGCTGTATGCTACGGAACTATTAAAGGAAACGCGATACGTTTGCCCGTCCGGGTCCAGCGTCAGTTTATAGGTAACGGTTCCTGTATTCTGACCGATTACCACGCTGGAAGATGCAGTACATCCGTTTTGATCCGTAATCGTAACGGTATGTGTTCCCGCACTCAGGTTAATGGCGGTCGCTGTCGTTTGGCCGTCATTCCAGAGGTACGTGTAGCCCGGAGTACCGCCTGTGGGAGTTGCCGTAGCACTCCCGTCCGCAGTTCCGCCGCAACTTACATTTACTCCTGTAACAGCGGATGTCAGCGCCAGCGGCGGTTGCGTTATGGTAACCACCACCGTTGCAATACAACCGTTGGCATCCGTTACAGTAACGGTGTATGCGCCCGCCGCCAAGCCGGTTCCGGTAGCAGTGGTTTGGCTACCGGCTGTCACCGGCCAGAGGTAGGTATAATTGGGGGTTCCGCCGGCAGCGATGATCGTTGCAGTGCCCGTACCTGCTCCATTACACAACACATTGGTTTGTGCGCTGATGGCCGCAGTCAGTACCGTTGGCTGTGTAATGCCGGCAGTAGCCGTAGCACTACACCCATTTGCATCGGATACGGTGACGGTATAGGTGCCTGCTGCAAGCCCGGTGGCCGAAGCGTTGGTTTGCCCGTCGCTCCAAAGATAGGTGTAAGGAATAGTGCCGCCGCCTGCCGTCACGGTGGCAGTTCCGCTCGCACCACCCGAGCAACCTGCATTTGCGCTGGCTGTAATCGTTGCGGTCAGTGTTTGCTGCGGTTGCGCAAGGGTAATGGTGGAAATGGCCGTGCAACCCCTGGAATCTGTTACGGTAACAGTATAAATACCGCCGGCCAGTCCGGTGAGCGTCTGGTCAGTCGAGCCGCCCGTCCACAATATGGAATAACCGGGCGTACCGCCGCCAATCGTAACCATGACGGAACCTGTGCCGGCGCCATTGCACAAAACAGGTGAAACGACACTTGCTGCCGCGGTCAGTAAGGGCGGTTGTGTAATGGTTAAAACAACGGTACCCGTGCACCCTACCCCATCCGTTACTGTTACGGTGTAAGTGCCGGCTACGAGATTCGTAACGGTTTGCGTGGTTTGATTACCTGCAATGGCCGGCCAGGCGTAGCTGTATTCCGGTATGCCGTCGGCTGCAATAATTGTGGCTGTCCCGTCCGCGCCGCCCGAACAGGATACGTTGGTCGTGACCGCCGTAACGTTGGAAAGCATACAATTCGGACAAGGCAGCGGCGCCGTAATGTTGTTGCAATACAGGTCCGTATTGCCTCCGCCCAGCACCTTGAAATTATTGTCTCCATTGACGTTCAAAGAAGCATTCAGCGGATCGGAAGTATTGTCGTACAAGGCGACAGAACCCGTGCACCCACCCAGTATTTTGAAGGTAAACAGATCGATATCGGTGTTTGCAGGAATATTAAAAACGGTGTACCCGCCCGCATTGGTCGCTGCAAAAAACGTATAGTCTTTGGATGGATTCTGCGGCGGATTGTTGAGTTGTGTGTAATCCATGTTCAGGGCCGTCAGCGACGTTACATTGGTCAGTTGTACGGCCCCCGGGGCGGCGCCATCGGGGTCCGGAAATACCAGTGTAAACTGTGTACTGCCCGTTATACGAGCCAGCGGACCGCTATATGCCACCGAACTGTTGAAGGAAACGCGATAGGTTTCTCCATCCGGATCCAGGGTCAGTTTATAACCCACTGTTCCGGTATTCTGGCCGATCGTGATATTGGAAACGGCCGTACAACCATTCTGGTCGGTTACCGTCACAGTGTGGGTGCCTACGGTAAGGTTATTTGCAGTAGCCGTCGTTACGCCCGTGCTCCAGGCATACGTGTACGCAGGCGTACCGCCGGCCGGTGTCACGGTTGCGCGGCCGTTGCCGGAGGCGCCGCAACTGACGTTAATGCCGGAAATGGTATTGGTCAAAGCGGCAAATGGCTGGCTGATTAGGGTAGTAGCCGTGGCTATACAGCCTTGTCCGTCTGTTATGGTGGCGGTGTAAACGCCCGCAGCCAACCCGGTAGCCGTTGCAGTCGTCTGGCTGCCTGCCGAAACCGGCCACAAATAACTGTAAGCAATGGTGCCTCCCGAAGCGGCCACGGTAGCGCTGCCCGTACTGCCGCCACTACACAGTACATTCGTACTTGCACTGATGGATGCTATTAAAACAGGCGGCGCACCAATGGTGGTGGTGGTGGTAGCGGTACAGTTATTGGCGTCGCTGACAGTCACCGTGTAAGTGCCTGCGCTAAGTCCGGTTGCAGCGGCGGTTGTCTGTCCGTCGCTCCATAAAAAGGTGTAAGGTGAAATACCGCCACCGCCGCCGGCCGTTGCAGCGCCGTTGGAGCCGCCCGAACAACTTGTATTCAGGCTGGCCAGTATCGTAGCCGTTACAACCGAAGCAGGTTGCGTGACCGTTGCCTGGGAAGTTTTTGTGCATCCTTTCGCGTCGGTTACAGTCACGGTATAGGTGCCGGCCGGCAAGCCGGTAACGGTCTGGTTGGTGGAGCCACCCGTCCACAGCAGGGAATATGGCGGAGTACCGCCGCCCGCTGTTACCGCCACGGAGCCCGTGGAACCGCCGTTGCACAACACATTTGAAACGGTATTGGCAATGGCGGTCAGCACAGAGGGTTGTGTAATTACTGCCGTTACGGTTCCCACACATCCGCCCGCATCGGTCACGGTTACTTCGTAAGAGCCTGCCGAAAGGTTGTTGACGCTTTGAGTAGTTTGGTTGCCTGCACCGGGAGGCCAGGCGTACGTATAAACAGGTGTTCCGTCCGATGCCACAATCGTGGCCGTTCCGTCGGCGCCGCCGAAGCAGGAAACAGGCGTTACAATCGCTGTAATATTGGAAAGCGGACAAGGGGGGCATTGGACGGGACCACCTGTGTTTCCGGTATACAGATTGACGTTGCCGCCGCCCAGCACCTTGAAATTATGGTCCGCATTGATCATCAGATCGGCGTTCAGCGGGTCGGCCACATTGTCGTATAAATAGAGGGTTCCGGAACAGGAAGCGGACGACTTGAAACTGAATAAATCGATATCCGTGTTCGCCGCGATATTGAACGGCGTATAGGAGCCCGCATTGGAAGGTGCGAAAAAGAGATAGTCTTTTACGTTGTTTTGAACGGGGCTGTTGACCTGAGTCAGTACCCAGTTCAGCGGTGTCAGGGCCGTCAGATTGGTCACCATAAATGAACCTGCTCCGGCAGCATCAAAATCGGGCACCACGATAGTCACCTGCGAAGAGGGAGCGATCCGGGCAAGCGGGCCGGAGTATGCGACAGTACTGTTAAATGAAACGGTATAAACCTGGGTTGCATTGTTGTACGACAACTTATACGTAACTGCGGCTTGTACAGATGCAACGCACAACACCCACAACAATGCGGTGGACAAAAGAAGTAACTGTCTTTTCATGATTGAAGAATTTATGGAGTTGGGGTTGCGTCAAATCGTTCAACCGCTTCGATTCAACATTTGACACAACCCCAGTTCACATTCAAGATTATACACTAAAAGATTAAATATCAATGAATTACCATCATGTTCCAGGACTTGGTACGCTGGCCCCGGTCAAATGCGAACTGTATCCGGTAAAGTCCCGGTTGCCAGTTTTGCACATCCAGATTCAGGGTATGCAAACCGGTTCCGGCGCCGGCTTTTTGCCGAAACACCTCCCGGCCCTGCGTATCGCAAATGAGTATCTGGCAAAAGCCGTGCGCTTCTGAAAGCAGCGTCCACTGAATGGTAGCAGACTTGTCGGCCGGCACCGGCGACACTTTTACATCGTCTACTAATTTGCCGGACAATTCATCCGTACCCGTCACGGAGGCGCATTCCACCGTGGCATTTTCAAATCCTGAGAAGGCATTTTTACGCGCGCCCAGTACCGCAAAATGTTGCGTTACGTTGTATCCCGCGCTGCGCACGGCCTGCACAGCCGGGTCGTCATTGGCAAGCAGGGTAACTGCTCCGGCACAACCGCCCGCCGCGTTTACGAAAGAAAAGAGCGGCACTTCTTCACCGGCAATCATTTTGATCAGGGAAGTGGGTCCGTTGACCAGCGAAATGCACACGAACGAATGTTCGGGGTCGCCGTCGGGGTGTTCCACATAGGCATTGTCGGCCCAAACCAGACCATCCACCAGCGAAGTAATGCCCGGCGTGAATTCACTGCCGGCATCGATGCGCAATACGATCTGTGCCGAACTCACCATGTTTTTGGGCATCTCCCAGGTGGTTTCCGGCACTATGCTCAACGTATAAACATGGGTGGTTTCCTCGTAGCCCAGGTTAAACTTAACCTGAGCATACGTCGCATTGGAAAGCAGCAGAAAAAGGAAAGCCGCTGTGATATTTTTCATAAAAGTTTAATTTTTTCAGTGATGAAAACCGTTTCATGAACCCGTCCCGGATCAGGGTATCTGTTCGAAAATGACGAAATTGGGCAGGAACAGACTGTTATCCGGGAAATCGCCGATATTAAAGAAGGGCAGATCTGCATCCGAATCACCACCCTGATAGATGATCAGGCCATCCATATTTCCGTCCGAACGATCATAGGCATTCACGACGTAGTTTGGAATAACCATTACGTTGCCCGGGTCCAGCAACACTTTGAAATAAGGCTCGTCACTGTCCGAATTACTGCCCTGATAGCGTAGTTGATTGCCGGTCGCACCTGCATTGCTCATGTTGCCTTCCCAAAGCGCCCGTTTGCCATTCGACAGTGTTTTTTGCGCATATGCGCTTCCTGTCGATCCCGGTAACTGGTAATTATTCGTGGAGGCACTGGTGAAATTGACCGATATCGCCACGCTTCCACTCAGGGTGATCGGAGCCGCTGTCATCACGCCCAGGTGATTGCGGTGCTTCACAGCCACGTAGTAACTACCTGCCGTCGCACCTACAAAAACTACCGGGGAAACACCGTCTGAGGACTCGACCACATCGCCGTCGCGCTGCACCAGTGCCGCTTTGCGGGCCAGCACTGCACCCGGACTTACCGGACTGCGCAGTTCGAGCATTACCCAGTCGACGATAGCATTGGCGCCGGTCGTACCAAGCACTCCCCCGCCGATCGTTTCCGTACCGGTATAATTGAAATCGGCATATTGAGAACCGCCGTAAGGCTGCGCGTTCGGAATCAGGCCTCCCACCCGAAGGTTATCCGCCATCAGATCGAGGCTTTCATCGTATGGGCCGCCAAGCAAGACTTTCACGGCAGCCAGCGAGTTGCAGGCCGTTACGGCCACAACTGCGGTTGGTGCGGAAGCACATCCCGTACTGCTGCTGGTGAATGTAAACGTCACCGTTCCTGCTCCTACTGCCGTGACCACGCCGCCGTTCGTCACAGTGGCAACAGCCGGATTGCTGCTTGCCCAGGTGCCGCCGGTGGTTGGTGAAAGCGTCGTGGAGCCTCCTATACAAATGTTGTTGGAACCGGTAATGGCTACTGCCGGCAAACCGTTCACCGCCACAGATGCTGTCGGCGCAGACGTACAGCCGGTTGCAGTGCTGGTGAAACTGAACGTCACCGTTCCCGCTGCGATACCGAGTACTACCCCGCCGTTGGTGACCGAAGCGACCGCAGGATTACTGCTGGCCCAGGTGCCGCCGGTGGTCGGCGATAAAGTGGTCGTCGACCCGATACAGATATTGTTTACCCCGGTAATACTGACGATCGGAGATGCATTTACCGTAATAGCGGAAGTCGGGACAGACGGACAGCCCGTAAGCGAATTCGTGAAGATGAACGTGACCGATCCCGCCGAAACGCCTGTGACGACGCCTGCATTCGTTACCGTAGCCACCGCAGGGTTGCTGCTGGACCAGGTACCGCCCGAAGTCGGTGTCAACGTACTGGTACTGCCCACACAAATATTGCTGGCGCCGGTGACGCTCGCTACCGGCAAGGCATTCACCGTGACAGGTGAAGTGGCTACGGATACGCAGCCTGTCGTCGTGTTGGTAAAGGTAAACGTAGCGGTGCCAGGCGAAACCGCCGTAACAAGACCTCCGTTGGTCACCGTTGCGACCGCAGGATTACTGCTCGTCCAGGTGCCCCCGGTAGTCGGCGTCAGTGCCGTAGTAGATCCCACACAAACACTGGCAGAACCGGTGATGCTTACCACTGGTATGGCATTGACGGTCACTGCGGAAGTTGCCGCCGAAACGCATCCGGTCGTACTGCTGGTAAAGGTGAACGTGGCTGTTCCCGCAGATACGCCTGTGACTACGCCGCCACTGGTGACGCTGGCCACACCCGGATTGCTGCTCACCCAGGTACCACCCGAAGTGGGCGACAAGGTCGTTGTAGCACCTACACATATATTGCTGACACCCGTAATGCTCACGACCGGCAATGCATTGATCGTGACCGGCAACGTAACTGCGGAACAACCGCTGACGCCGTGTACGAATGTAAACGTGACCGTACCGGCGGAAATACCCGTGACCACACCGGCATTGGTAATTGTTGCGATGGCAGGGTTGCTGCTGGACCACATACCGCCTGTTACCGGTGAAACGGAAGACGTACCGCCCACACAAATATTACTGCCGCCTGTGATGCTCACCACGGGCAAGGCATTGACTGTAACCGGCGGGGTAGGTGCCGAAATACAGCCACTCAAAGTATTGGTAAACGTGAACGTTGCCGAACCGGCGGATACGCCCGTTACAACGCCGCCGCTGGTGACCGTGGCTACAGCAGGATTGCTGCTCGTCCAGGTGCCGCCCATGGTGGGCGACAACGTCGTGGTAGCGCCGACACATATCGTGCTCGTTCCTGTGATGCTGCCCGCAGGCGTGGTGTTCACGGTAATGGCAGGCGTTGGCGCCGAAGCGCAACCCGTACTCGTATTGGTAAATGTAAAGGTGGCTGTACCCGCTGTAACGGCTGTTACAACACCGGCATTCGTCACCGTAGCCACGGCAGGATTGCTGCTCACCCAGGTGCCGCCGCTGGAAGGCGACAAACCGGTCATGCCGCCGATACAAAGGTTCGTCGCGCCGATGATGCTGACGATCGGCGTCGCTTCTACCGTCACCGGCGCCGTAGCCGCCGAAACGCAGCCTGTAGCCGAATTGGTAAAGATAAACGTAGCGGTACCGGCTGAAATGCCCGTTACCACGCCGACATTGCTCACAGTGGCAACCGCAGGATTCGTACTCACCCAGGTGCCACCGGCAACCGGCGAAAGAGTCGTGGTGAACCCGA
Source organism: Bacteroidota bacterium (assembly GCA_029561355.1). Classification (GTDB taxonomy): domain Bacteria; phylum Bacteroidota; class Bacteroidia; order Chitinophagales; family Saprospiraceae; genus M3007. The sequence continues at coordinate 12,896 of JAKQJD010000077.1, forward strand.
TACAGATATTGCTCACACCGGTGATGCTCACGGTCGGCGTAGGATTCACCGTAACAGCGGCAGTCGGTGCCGAAACACAACCCGTGGTCGTATTAGTAAACGTAAACGTGGCCATACCAGCCGAAACCCCAGTGACAACACCCGCATCGGTGACAGTGGCTACGGCAGGATTACTGCTCAGCCAGGTGCCGCCGCTGCTTGGCGACAGACCGGTGGTAGCGCCTACACAAATATTGTTCGGACCGCTGATACTAACTGTCGGCAACGCATTTACCGTAATAGCAGCCGTAGGCGCCGAAACGCAACCGGTACTTGTATTGGTAAAGGTGAAACTGGCTGTTCCGGCGGAAACACCCGTTACGACGCCCGCATTCGTTACCGTGGCAACGGAAGGATCGCTGCTCACCCAGGTGCCGCCGCTCGTTGGCGACAAAGCGGAAGTGCCGCTCACACAGATGCTGGAGGAGCCGGTTATGCTGACGGCGACAGGTGCATTTACCGTAATGGCAGCCGTAGGAGCCGACTGACAGCCCGTCGTCGTATTGGTAAAGATAAAGGTGGCAGTACCTGCCGACACGCCCGTTACCAGACCGGCATTCGTAACGGTAGCCACGGCAGGGTTGGTGCTCATCCAAATGCCATTGGTCGGGGACAGTGTCGTGGTAAACCCGATGCAAACGCTGGTCGGTCCGGTGATACTTACCGGCGTCGGTCCATTTACTATAATGGCGGGTGTAGGTGCGGAAGAGCAACCGGTTGCCGTACTGGTAAAGGTAAATGTTGCACTTCCAGCAGAAACGCCGGTAATAACACCCGCATTATCGATAGAAGCCACAGCAGGGTTGCTGCTCGTCCAGGTGCCGCCCGTGGTTGGGGAAACACCCGACATGGTACCGATACAGATACTGGTTAAACCTGTGATATTGACCGACGGAATAGCATTTACGGTAACAGTCGCCGTAGGCGCGGAAACACAACCGGTCACTGAATTGGTAAAGGTAAACGATACCGTACCGGCTGAAATACCCGTCACAAGGCCCGCATTGGTCACGGTCGCTATGGCAGGATCGCTGCTCACCCAGGTGCCGCCTGTGGTGGGCGACAAGGTGGTTGTGAACCCTACACAAATACTGCTTAAGCCCGTAATACTGACAACGGGTAATGGATTTACCGTAACAGCACTGGTAGGCAGCGAAACACAACCCGTGGAGGTTAGTGTGAAGGTGAAGGTGACAGAACCGGCTGACACGCCCGTCACAATGCCTCCGTTCGTTACCGTGGCGATGGCAGGGTTGCTGCTGGACCACGAACCACCCGTTGTCGGCGAAAGCGTCGTAGTAGAACCCGCACAAATAGTACTCGTTCCGGTAATATTTACCACTGGCAGTGCCAGTATGGTAACGCCCGCCGTAGTCGAAGCGCAATTCGGAGCAACAGCGCTGGTGAAAGTAAATGTAACCGAACCCGCCGATACGCCCGTTACCAGGCCCGAGTTCGTTACGGTAGCCACCGCAGGGTCGCTGCTCGTCCAGGTGCCGCCGGAAGTGGGCGACAAGTTGGTCGTGGTGCCTACACAAATCGTATTGGATCCTGTGATACTTACTACCGGCAAGGCCGTGACGGAAACCGTTAGCCCCGGAGAGACGCAGCCGGTTGTGCCGTCGGTGAACGTAAGAACGGTGGTCCCTGTAGTCAGACCGGTAACGATGCCCGCATTGGTGACGGAAGCAACCGAAGGATTGCTGCTCGCCCAGGTACCGCCCGAAGTCGGCGACAAAGCAGTGGTAAAGCCTGCGCAAATGCTGTTGGCGCCGGTGATGCTCACTACGGGTAAAGGATCGATGGAAACAGGCGGCGTGGGAAGCGAAGCGCAACCGGTAGCCGTACTCGTAAAGGTAAATGTTACGGAACCCGCTGATACGGCCGTTACCAACCCTGCATTGTCCACCGTAGCGCGTGCAGGATTATTGCTGACCCAGGTGCCTCCCGAAGTGGGCGACAGGTTCGTGGTTTCACCTACACAAATAACATTATCTCCGGTAATACCGACCACCGGAAGTGGATCGACGGTAACGGAAACCGTGCTGGCACTGCAATTCGGCAACGCATTTTTAGTGAATGTAAAATATACAGTCCCTCCTGACAATGCCGTGACCACGCCACTATTGGTAACGGTGGCAATGGTGTTGTTGCTGCTGGCCCAGGTGCCGCCCGAGGTGGGCGTCAAATTGGTGGTGGCGCCTACACAAATCGTAGTGGCGCCCGTAACGTTCACCACCGGCAAGGCATTGATCGTAACGATGGAAGTAGCGAGCGATACGCAACCTGTCGTCGAATTCGTAAAGGTAAAGGTGGCTGTTCCGACTGCTACACCCGTTACCACACCATCGTTCGCTACGGTGGCGATGGCAGGGTCGCTGCTGGCCCAGGTACCGCCCGAAGTGGGCGATAAAGTAGTGGTAGACCCGATGCAAATATTGTTGGAGCCCGTGATATTGACAACGGGTAATGGATTTACGGTAACCGGTGAAGTTGCCGCAGAAACACATCCCGTGCTGCTACTGGTAAAATTGAAGACGACTGCGCCTCCGGCTACGCCCGTAACGATACCGGCATTGGTAACCGTGGCTACCAGCGGATCGCTACTTACCCAGGTACCGCCACTATTCGGTGTTACGCCGCTCACTTCGCCCACACATATAACACCGGCGCCGGTGAGATTAACGGTTGGGGGGCTGACAACGGTGATCGTCGAGGCCGCGGAATTGGTACATCCGTTCGCGTCCGTCACCGTTACCGTATAGGTACTGGTGAGAAGAGGATTCACATTTCTGACTGCCGCCGTGCTCAGGTTATCCCAGGCATACGTACCGCCGCCACCGGCGGTCAATACAGCCTGGTCGTTGCTCAACACTTTGTTATCGTCTACGGTACAGGAATTGTCGGTCTCCGTGATCGACGCCGTCGGAGCCGTAACCACGGTGAGCGTTGTGGTGGCCGTGCCGGTACAGCCATTGGAGGCCGTAACGGTAACCGAGTACGTAGAAGTAATGGTGGGCACTACGGTACGTGTCGGCGTGGTAGCAGCATTATTCCACAAATACGAAGCGCCGCTAGTAGGGGTCAGCAGAACGGTTGCACCGCTCAATACTTTTCCATCGTCCATTGTACAGGAACTTTCGGTCACTGCTATGGAAATAGTGGGTGCGGCCGAGCCCGTAGCAACGGCATCGTTTTTCATTACGAACGTAATGTATTTCGTTTTTCCGGCGCCTACCTGATAAGACGCTTCCCAATTCAGGGTGAGCGGGTTCAGGGTCATCGCTATTTCCTGTTGCTGTGCGCTGACGCCGAAATCGGGGTTTTCATTGATGACCATCCAGACGCTGTATCCGGTTGTTACGGCCGGTAGTTTGGTCATTTCCGAACTGGTAGCATCGGGTATGGCAAACAGAAGCGTCGGCGTGGTATAAGTGCCTTTCACCTTCCATTGACGTGCGATCCGTTTGGGTTGTTCGCAGGTAGTTTCATAAAGAATAGGCGTGTTCGGGTTGGCGCCGCCGCCGGTTACCCATGTTCCGGCATCACTGTTGTCGTCGCCGGCAAGCACATACGAACGGTCCTGTATAAACGAGGCGGTGTTGCCGCTGTTTTCTGCCGCGAAGGCCGTGTTAATGCTCATTTTCAGCATGCTGCCGGTCAAAGCGCTCGTACTTTGTTTCTGGTAGAAGCACCCCGTCGTATCCGTACCCACGCCGAAAACTCGGTTGGAATAGGTGCTTACGTCGTACAGCGTCGTCGTGGCAGCATTGGTGCCGTCGTAGTCCGCGTTAAAATAGTTGTGGGTCAATGTCTGCCCGTATTTGATCGCCAGGTAACTTTCCAGAATGAGCCTTTCTTCCGGATCGAGGACGCGGTTGAAGGTAAAAGACTCTGCAATGCTGCCATTGTTGAAAACTGCGTTGCTACCGTTTTGGCCAAATCCGAGGGTATAGGAACCCGCAGCACGCGCAGCGATAGAACCGGAGGCAATACCGGCAGTGCCGTTTGAGTAGCCTGTCACATTGGTGGTGGATCCGATCATCGAAAATACGTTTGGCGTATTTGCAACGCCCGTTCCGTACGTGGAAGTGGTTCCGTTGAACATGGCGCTTGCTCCCAGGCCGCTGGAATTACCGACAGCACTGCTGATCGCAAACAGATTGGCATTGCCGGTGCCCACAGCGAACATGCTGCCTGCATTCGGTTCGATCACGTCCGTATTCGTCAGGCCGCTTTTGAAGAACGAGGCATTTCCGGAAAGGGTAACGCTGCGGTTGTAGTTGAAACTGGTGGCACTGCCGGCAACGACCGTGGCCGTACCGGATGCATTCCGGTTCAGCGGATAAACACCGAATGCCAGATCGCTGAAAGCATTGGCCGTGTTGGCAGGGATAGCGCCTACGGTCATATCGGTGGCGTGGTGCCAGCTGGTGAGGCCTTCACTGATGCCCACCGGCGCGATACAAACTTTTTCGGAACCGAAGGTAAAGTAGTCGCCATCTGCAAAATTGTAGGTGGTGTACCAGATCTTGTTCGTCGGGTCGAAGGTCATTTGCTGAACGGTAACGCCGCTGAGGGCGCTGAATTTACCCGCAGTCGAGTTATTGGCCACCAGCAGGTAAATGCTGTTGGTGGTAGCAGGCAGTTTGGTAGCCTGTGCCGAAGTATTATCCGGAACTTCGAGGTATACGGTGCCTACCGTACCCGTTTCCTTCACGCGCCAAACGCGGTTGAGGCGAACGTTTCCGCCGTTGATGGGCACGCCGGAGCCAGTCCAGGTAAGGCCTTTATTGTTGTCGCCGAATAAAAGCCAGCTGTTGTCGGCTGTAAAGGTGCTGACGTTGGCATCGTTGGTAGCGGCAATCACAGATCCGTTACTCACAGTCACCAGCGAGCCGGCATCCTGGTTTTTACTTTGTTTCTGGATCAGGTCGCTGCAATCGTCGCGACCGATACCGGTGACGCGGTTTTTGTACGTGGCGTAGGTGGTGGCATTAAAAATAACCGTGCCGTTGGCTGATACGTAGTTCGTCGGCGTGGTCTGGTCGAGGGAAAGGCCCCATTTTACGGCCAGGTAACTGTGTACTTTCTGGCGGTCGGCGGCGTTCAGTTCCGTTTCAAAGGCAATGATCTCGCCGATGCGTCCGCTCCAGTATTCGGCGGTGCTCGGCGCATTACCGATGGTACTGCCGGTTCCATTTACTTTGTTCAGGCCGCCTACCGTCGAGGTAGCCACCGTCAGGCCGTTCAAAATATTGTTGCGTTCAAACGTAGTGCCGTTCCTGGTGAAGGTTTCCAGGTAGGTAGTCCCTACGGAAAGAGCAGGCGCTAGCGTCAGGTCGTTACACCAGTTGATGTTGGCCATGTAGCCGGCGGGAGAGTTGGCAAAACCGACCGTACTGTTGCAAGCTGCATTGCCGTCGCTCAGGATATAACGGTGCGGTGCTCCGTTCATATTTGAATTCACTACCCCGAACGTCGTGTAGTGGATGCTACCTGTACCAAAAATAGAATTGGTCGTTTTCAGTTGGTTGCTGGTTCCGTTGAAAGAAAGCGATGGGTTGAAGTTGATCAGGTTGGTGGTACCGTTGTAAGTCGGCTGGCTGGCTACGGTGGCCTGTTTGGCGTCGTTTCCACCCGGACCCTGATCGCTCCATTCGCTCACGGTGCTACCGTTGAGGGTGATACCGTCGTCGGCACGAACCCACAGTTTCAGGTTCGTTGTCAGGTTGGCGGGGCCTTGTGATTTCTGACCGATCACGGTGAAATACTGTGTGCCGCTGAAATCCACATTGTCAAAGGTCACCACGCCGCCGCTCAGGCTGGTAGCGGGCACCAGTTTGGTAATAACACCCGTGAAAGTAGCAGAACTATGAATAGCCAGGTAGAGTTCGCCCGCTGTTTTGGCCAGTGTGATACCGCGCAGGTTTATTTTTACCTGTGTGGCGCCGACGGTGCCGGTTTCTACGGTTTTAAACGTTTTGCCCAGCCGGCGGAATATGCCGCAGGCGCTGGGATTGAGGCTGATGGTGCCGTCGCCGGTCACTGTGGTCGTGGCCGTTCCTGCCACGTTGTCGTCGCCCCAGAGGAGGAAACTTTTGTCAGCGCCGAATGTACCGGCGTTCGTCGTATTCGTGGCGGCGATGGTGCCCAGGCCGATCGTCGCATAGGCAGAAGTAGTGTCCTGGTTGCGGCTTTGGCGCTGGAGCAGGTCGCTGCAGTCGTCGCGTCCGATACCGGTAATCCGGTTTTTGTAGGTCGCATTGGCAGTGGCATCCCAGATCACTGTTCCATCTGCGCCGAGGTAATCGATGGGCGCGGTCTGATCGATGGAAACGCCCCATTTCACAGACAGATAACTGTTTACTTTTTGCCTTTCCGTGGGAGTCAGTGCGGCGGAGTAAAAAATGATTTCACCGACGTATCCGTTGTGGAATTCCGAGTTGAGGCTGTTGCTGCCTAGAGACAGGGACCCGTTGTTGCCTGTATAGGTTAAAGTGCCCAAGCCGGTGCCGAATGACTTGCCGTTGTTGTAAACAATCTGCTTGAAGCCCGGCGTGTTCGTTCCGCTGTTGTCTTTTACGCCGGTAGTTATATTGAATGCTTTATTGGTAAAGAAAGAATTGGCAATATCCAGCCTGTCGGTATAAGGGCCATCCCAGATCGTACGGTTGGCAAAAGGAGCGTAAATATTGATATCATTGGATCCGGGTCCGCCTATCTGCCGGAACAACCGCTGACCTGCGGCGGCATTTTCGCTATTATTTACGCTGAATAGCGTCGCTCCCGTATAAACGGTGGCATTCGTCAGTGCGCCCGTCGCTTTTACCAGAATGTCATTCACACCGTCGAAACGAACGCTCGGGTTGAAGTTGACCAGGTTAGCGGTCGAATAGTACGTCGGCTGGTTGGCAGCCGTTGCCTGAATGAGGTCATTGCCTCCCGGGCCCTGATCCGCCCAGATATCGACCGAGCCGCCGTTTGCAGCAGCGATACCGTCTTCGGCTTTCATCCAGAGTTTCAGGTTGTTCGTGATGTTGGCAGGGCCGTACACACGTTTGCCGATGACAGTGAAGAATTGTCCGTCGGTAAAATCCACGTTGTCGAATATCAGTACACCCGTCACATTATCGTAGGAAGTAGCTGCCACCAGTTTGGTAATAGTACCTGTGAAAGTGCTGGTGCTGTTGATGGCCAGGTAGTAATCGGCGGCGGTTTTGCCGAGTTTCACACCGATCATATTGAATTGAACCTGTACGTTTCCGACGGTGCCGGTTTCCTGTACTTTGAAGGTTTTGGAAAGCCGTGCGTACTGCGCGCAGGTACCGCCGACGAGTGTAATGGTACCATCGCCGGTGATAACCGTGGAAGAGGTTCCGGATTTTCCGTCGTCGCCCCACACCAGGAAACTTTTATCTGCTGTAAAATTGTTCGGATTGGCCGGATTGGAAGCAGCCACCGTACCGAGGCCCATGGTAGCGTAGCCGGGATGCAGCAGGTCCACGTTGCGGCTTTGGCGTTGTTGCAGACTGTCGCAGTCGTCGCGGCCGATACCGGTAATGCGGAAATAATAAGTAGAATTGGCCGTCCAGATCACCGTGCCGTCGCCGAGGATATAGTTGTTCCCCGCGCCGGCTACTTTTGTAATCGTGGTGTCGAAAGTAGTACCGTATTTAATAGACAGATAGGTATTTACCTTCTGGCGTTCGGTGGCGGTCAGCACCCGGTTGTAGACGATGAGATCGCCGACCACGCCGTTCAACGGATCGTAGGTGCCGGTGTAGGATCCGCCTACCCGGGCAATGCCGTCCGTACTGTAACTGGTGGCATTGGTAAATGTGCCGTCCGTTTTGGCATTGTTGTAAAAATTGTAAATACCGCCTGCGGTGGTACGTTCCACCATAAGCATATTGGGAACGTTTACGGTATTGACGGTAGTACCTGCGCCCAGGTCGGCCACATTGTGGTAATGCACCACTTGCCTGCCATCCGTGCGGAGGAAATACATAAATCCGTAAGCGGCGCCCCCCAGTATCGCCGGGTTAGTGGCAAATGTAGTGGGCCGTATCATGGACGCGACGGTAAACAGTTTGGTATCCGTGAGGCCGAGCCTGTCCGGAAAGTCCAGGTGATCATCGGAGCCGTCGAACTGCACCACCGGGTTGAAGTTCATCAATTGTGTAGTGTTGCGGTAGATCGGTTGTTGGGTGGCCGTGAATTTTTTTGCTTTTTTGCTGTTACCGGAATAATCTGTCCACTGATTCACAGCGGCGCCGTCGGCATATCCGGTAAGTTTGTCTGCCCGTATCCACATGGCAATACCCGAATTGACGCAGCCCGGACCTTGCGGATCCAGGGCCAGGGAATTACTGAACTCGGAAGTGCCGTTGCAACTGGCGCCCGAACGCGTATAAGTCATGGTGAGACTCGCCGATTTCGGGTTGGCTGCCGGCCCTGTGTTGGATGTAAACGTGGTGGTGTGGTTGCCTACGGCCAGGCCGCTGACGGTATGTACGTAATACTCCCCTTCCACACCGGCAATGGGACTGTTCGTGAAAAATTCTGCCTTGAACGTGCCCGGTCCGGCGCCGGCCGGTATGGTGAAATTTACCTGGTACTGCCCCCCGCCTAAAGGCGTAACGGCAGTAATGGACGGCGCCAGCGCGCCTTCCATATTACAGTTCCCGTTTCCGGTATGGTCGATACCCAGCCCTGCATTGTTGTAAATGCTGTTTTGAGTGATGGTGACATTGTCCTGGTGCTGCACTTCGATACCCGCGCCGTTGGTCACCGTACGGCCGTTGCCACTGATCACACATCCGGTAATGGTAATATCGGTGGGTACATTGGCATTAAAAACCCAGATGCCGGCAGTTCCGGAGTTCGTGATCGTATCTCCCGTCATATCTACGTCGTCATTGGTGCCGCCGAAACAGGACGGATACAGGATGCCGTAACGGGTGGAATTATCGATCTTGATATTGACAAGGTCGACGTTGGTGCGGGCGTAATTACAGTTGTAAAATTCTATACCATCATAACAGTTGGTGAGTTTGCCTCCGGTGATGGTAAGATTGGTGGCGTTGATCCAGGTATAAATCCCGTCGCCGTCCGATTCATTCACCGATACGTTGGTGAGGGTGGTATTGGAAACCGCGCCCGCAAATCCTACCCCGCTGTCCTTGTCGTCAGTAGTGCCGGCCACATCGCAGTTGACCATCACGTTCGTCATCGTCAGGCCGGTTACAGTACTGTTGAATCGTATCATTTCATGGGTGGTGTGCCCATAAAAATTGTCGAGGGTACAATTGGTAATACTTGCCGTAGTCAAGGTACCGCCAATATAAAAAGGGTATATATCGGCATCGTGTATGGTCATATTATTGATATCCAGATTACTGACATTGGAAGCGAGATAAAAACCGTAGTTACCGTCATCCCCGAGGGGAGTAGGAGAAACTTCGGAATCCATATCGATCACTACATTATCCATGGTCAGCCCGTTCACCACGCCGTGCACGAAGAAGCCCCTGCCGTCGCCATACTGGCTTTGTTTGATGCTGAGGTTGTTGACCGTGCAATTGGTCAGCGTACCGATCACTTCCACGCCGTATACGTCCGATTCATAAATCGTATCATTGGTCATAGTCAGCCCCGATACATTTGTTTCGAAACGAATGCCCCGGTCGCCACCATCAGTGGATTCCTGGGCATCGAGGCCGATGTAGCAATTTGTAATCGCGACATTCGTAGCCACACCTATAAAACGCATACCCATGCCACTGGTACCAGGTCCCTGAATGATCCGTACCTTATCTATCGTCACATTGTTAGAGGTGCCGGCTATCTGAATTGCATCATATGGATTTTCAATATTCTCCATGATATAATCCTCGATCAGATAATTCGTTGCATTTCCGGTGATGTAAATCCCGTAATTCCACCAGTCACCGTTCGAGTTACTGCATTTCAAGTGTTGAATGGTAATGTTGGTAGGTGACCCGTCGATTCGAATCGGTTCGTAGCCTCCGCCCCTGATATCGAGATTTTTCAACGTTGACCCGCTTGCACCGCCGATCAGAAAAAACGGACGCACGGTCGCATTACCTGCCGTACAGGAAATAACCACTTTGGAAGGCCCCCCGTCGATGGTCATTTGCCGGTTGATCTGCGGATAATCGGTGCCGGCAAACGTCACGTTTGAGACGGTAAATGTGATGTTGTGCGGTCCGGCGCTCATGTTGGCCTGTGTAATGCAATACCGCAGTGTACCCGTCGTGCCGCTGCCGGAGTTGGCATCGCTCGAGCTGTTTACCACGAAATTGGTAGCCGACAACTCGGTGAGACTGAAGGGAATGAAGAATGCCAGGAGGGCAAGTGTTTGAGCCCATCGGGCAAGCCCGGGCCGGGTTTGAATGTGGGCATTGAGCGACTGAAGTAAAGGACTTTTCATGCGTGTGGCTTTTTCTAATACGGACAGAAAATGTGCTGAATTACAATGGATTATATCATCCGGAATGTGCCGCTGCCGCGCCTGATGAAGTTGCGGGCAGGCAACAAGCGTTCACCCGGGTCAGTGGTTGAATACTGGCCGGAAGGGATGAAAAACGGAAATCAGGAAATATGGAATAAACCCGTCCTCTCCACCCGGAAGCGGGCAGACGGATATGAAATTACCAGACTTAGTGTTTGTGTTTTTAGCCTGTTCGCCCGATTTTGAAGTATCTGAATATCCGGGCATCAAGTATTTCCAATACTCGTATACTCAGATACTCAAAACCAGGCCGGCTTTGCCATAGTGTTTGCGCTAAGAAGCCGTTTATTTGGGTGTTGGGTTTTTGGTATTTCGTGTTTGGAAAGATGAGCCTTCTAAATACGAAATACCAAAAACCAAAAACCTTTATGTGTGCCCGTTATCAAACACCACGATCCAGTCGGCGGGTGTTTCTTTCACCACATAGCCGCCTTCACGGATCGTCAGTATTTGTTGCAATCCCAGGGCACGTGAAATATGTGCCGGCACTCTATAAGGTTCCGTTACTTTAAACAGCCCCTTATAAAAGTGCCGGGCGACCATCTGACGTGAGAGGAAGGATTTTGGAAAACGGAGGCTATAAATACCCCGTACCATATCCATAGCGAAATAAGCGGTTGCATGCGGGCAATAAATCTGCTTACTTTTCAGAAAAACAGGGCTCAGCATTCTGCACAGTCCGACGCCTTCACAGTTTTTACTGGGCGTACCGAACACAATCTCCGTGATTACTTCCTGCATCGGGGCAGCGTAATATGTGATTTCACGCTGCCGGCCTGCTATGGTATCCTTCTTACAATACATATTGAATTTGAAATTAAGATAGTGCAAAAGTGCGCCTCCCTTGCCGGGCGCGTTGTAACAGCATGTCTGATTTTGTTAGGTCAGGCGAGGGTGTTTACAGAAAAAAAATACTCACAAATCGTTGATTGTCAAATACTAACGACTTATTATTGTTATTTGTGAATCTTCTGTTTCCCTGCATTTCCATTCGTACAATGAAAAAGCCACCCCGTAAAACGGAGTGGCCTGATTCAGACGCCCTTTTTCTTTTTCAGGAAACAGCGCGCCGGCGGGAGGTACGTGGAAGTAGAAGATTACATCATTTAGCTTGTTCGTTTTTTCATTAGGCCTGTGTAGTGTCGATAAACACTATTGGATCGTCGGAACAGCTTTCCATGAACCTGGTGGAGGATAATACGGTAGGTAACACTTTCATAGAGCGAGAATTTGATTAGAAAAAAAGTGATGTGATTATGATGACAAAATTGCCGTTCCATACGCCATAAAACAACAACAGGAAACAGGGTTTTGTTAGGTACGAAGCAGTGTTTTTACAATTAAAACTATTTTTAAACAATTCATTATCAATGTTTTAACTAGGACCCACTGTTATTTTGCCGCGCCGGAACCATGATTTGCCGGCTCAACTCCTTTTTGCGTTCCAGCGATTCCAGAATCATTTCCCAGAGTTTTTCAAAAGGTATGATCTCTATCTCATACGTCTGCGTGGAGATGTCGTGCGGGGTGGTATGGAGGTCCATGAGGGTTCTGGCATTGTGCATTTTCACTTCATCCGTATTGAAATTCCGCAAAGGGATCTGGAGCAGCAACTTGATGAACTTGAAACTCCTGCGTGTTTCGGGTTCATTCAAATGCCGGTAACAATATTGTTCTATCGCCTCCATTTGATCCAGAAACATGCTATCGCGTCGCTCCTGTATCATAAATATGATTTTGAGGATAATAATGGCGATGTTCATACCCGCTTTGTCTTTCGTGAACTTGGGCAGATCGTTGGAAAACTTGGTGGGCTTGAATTTATAATGAACATGTACCTGAATTTTACCCAGCGCGCCCAGGTAGTGGCCGTAGTGCTCGAATATGGACCAGGTTTCCTTGACGATTTCGGGTAAAAACTGAAACCGGGGGTGGTGAATGACGAGGTTGATGATCTCGAATGCTTTCTCATACTGCTCCGTGTGCATGGACAGGTAGAAATACAATTCATGGCTTTTGAACCAGTTGAAGGTGCCTTCGCGGGTGATTTCAAAACAGATTTTGGCCGTTTCGCTTCCTTGCTCAAACTGTTTCAACTGTATATGACACACTAATTTTTGATAGTAATACACCTGAAGCGGCGTGGTGCAGTTGTAAGGTTTGGATCTGAATACCCGGATCGCGCGATCGCAGCATTCCAGGGCGCTTTCGTAATCGTAATCGACCGTGTATGTCATCAGTTCGATCATATTACCATGCATCTGGATAGAATAACTATCGTATTTCTGGAGCGCTTCGCGCACCTGGTTGAAATATATCTTCACGAGCTGCGTCAGTTTCGACTTCGAGGAACGCGATGTCGTATACTGGCTCATCAGCATGGTATAGAGCTTGGAAACGGTAATTTCCGCCTGGTAGAGTTCCTGAAAATGCACGAATTGCGCCAGGGTTTCCTCGTATTTCTTGTCGTAGCCTTCCCGTAGTCCGTATTGTATCAGGAGGTAGGAAGTTATATCCACGCATAACAGGGTAAATTCATATTTAATAGCCTGCCGAAGCAGTTTTACAGCCATCGACATGGCGGCCGTATTGGCATTGTGGCCGATCAGGATCTTGATCGTAAACCATTGCCGGTGGCAGTCGTAGTAAGCAAACTGGTAGTCGGTAAATTTACCTTTGTAGTTATTGACGTTGAATCTGCCGACAGCGTCCATCAGCCGGTCGCGCAGGAAAAATTTGATTTGCCGGTACTTGTTGTTGCTGTCCGGTCCGGGATAAATGGCTTTTTCAGCCTCTTCGTCCGTTTTGAATTTTTGCGTCAGTATACCTTTATACAGGATGGAGGCTTTGGACCCTTCTTCAAAAGGCTGCCCCTGCTGATTAAGCGGCTGTATATCATACTGCGACAAGAAATAAATGAGCTCGCGTATGGATTGCATAAGAAAGAAAGCAAGAAGAGATTAAACAATGGTATGTAGAGCCTTTCCGCAACGGGTGCGGAAGTGCATGAAGATTTGCCTTCATGAAAGATGAAGTGTTCACTTCGCCAGACTTGTTATGTTTGTTTTTTTACCCCGAATCAGAGGAAGGAAGATCGGCCGATAAGCATAAAAGCGGCCGTATGCGGATTAAATGAAAGCCTTCCGGGGGCAACGAATGCTTGTTTAAAGCATGTCGAAGGTACATACATCCGCCAAAGATGCACCTCGAATTTTCTGTCAATTATCTTTAATTTTCTCCCAACCACTCATATTGGACCTTTTTCCTGCTGTTGTCTGAACTGGCTCGGACTTTTACCGTAAGCACGCGAAAAAGTCTGCGAGAAATAATTGGGGTCGCGGAATCCGGCGGAATAGGCGATTTCTGATATACTTAAATGCCTGGAATGCAGTAACATATTCCGTGCCTGCTCCAGGCGGTATTTCCGCATCACCTCTCCCGGAGCATGGCCCAGCAAGGCGCTGACTTTCCGGTGAAACTGCGACGTGCTCATACCAAACTGGCGGCCAAGTTCATCCACCCCGAATTCGGGCTCCGAATAGTGACGGGCCAGGGTTTCATAAATCGATTTGGCAAATACTTCTTCCGGTGTATCTCCAGCCCGGCCGGCTGCTGCTTCCGGCGATTCCTGTTGTAACCTGGCGTGCAGGCGCTTGCGGAGGGCTATCATATTGCGCAAATGCAAGCGCAGGACTTCCCGGTTGAATGGTTTGGTCAGGTACAGGTCGGCGCCCAGACGCAATCCCTGAATTCTGTCCGCATCTTCCGCCCGGGCAGTCAGCATGATGACCGGAATATGATCCGTCACCGGATTTGTTTTTATGGCTGCACAAAAATCGAATCCGTTCATTTCGGGCATCATCACGTCTGTTACGATCAGATCCGGCACCAGTGCCAGGGCCGATTCCAGGCCTTCCGTGCCATTGATGGCATGCTGCACCTCAAATTCTCCGGTGAGGGCGCGCAGGATAAACTGCGCCATTTCGTAGTTGTCTTCCACAACCAGCACAAGGGGTTTGGTGCGCGATTTTCCGGTGCCCGGGGCGGAAGCGGCATTTGCGGAAGCGGGGAGGTGCTGCTCCGGTTTCCACTCAGGAGTTTTCGGCCCGCCATTCAAGGCCGGTAAATAAATGGTAAATACCGAACCGACGCCCACTACGCTATTGACGGTTATTTCTCCACCCATGGCTTTTACCAGTTCATTTACGTACGTGAGGCCTATGCCCGTTCCGGATGCCTCCTCATAGGCGCCTTCTACCTGGTAATAGCGGTCAAATATTTTCAGCAGATGCTCCTGAGCGATGCCGATCCCTGTGTCTTCGACCGATAACACAATCCTGTTTCCAGCCTCTTCCTTCATTTCGAGGGTAATGATGCCGCCTTTAGCTGTAAACTTGAGTGCGTTCGATAACAGGTTCGATATGACGGGCTGTACGTATTGCGGATCGAACGACATCATCACCGGCAGCTCGGGAAGGTGCAGGATAAATTCGATATCACGACTCCTGAAGATGGTCTCAAAGGGCTCTGCCACATAACGGACGAAGGCGCTCATATCGCCAAAGTGGGGATTCAGTTCCAGCCTGTGTTCTTCCAGTTTGGTCAGATCGAGGATCTGCTGTACCACGTTCAGCAATTGCCGCCCGCTTTGCTGCATAAGCCCGGCCCGGCCTTTAAGTGCAGGGCCGGCTGCCTCGCTGATCTCTTCAGTCAATCCGAGCATGATGGTAAGCGGGGTGCGTACCTCATGGGCAATGTTGACGAACATCCTGGTTTTATTTTCTTCGAGTTCCTTGCGATACCTGGCTTCCAGCCGGTCTATTTCCATTTGTCTGGACATTTTCGTCCACCTTTTCCGCAACATCATCGTAATCCAGATGCCTTTTGCGGCCAGATAAACCCAGATGATCCAGGCCCACCACCGGTTCCACCACGGTGCGAGCACAACGATCTGAAGCGTACGTTCCTCTCCCCATCCTCCTGCACCGTCGCTGGCTGCCACCCTGAAATTGTACGTACCGGCATGCAGGCTGGAGTAGGTGATCATGTTGTTACTCCAGGTATAATGCCAGTCGTTGTCAGCGTCATCCAGCCTGTAGCGGCAGTTGTATTTCTCGCTGTTAAAAAAATCCATCACTGTAAACCGTACAGCCAGGTTGTTCTGGTCGGGCTGAAGCGTTAACGTGGTGAGATACGGAACAAGTTGTTCGTGTGCAGCCGAATCGGATTTCAACGCCCGCCCGTTTATTTCAATTCCGGTAATTCTGATATCCGGGCTGGTTTGATGAACCGGCATTTTATACGGGTTAAAATGTATAAGTCCGCCGACCGTTCCGAAATACAGCGTCGAATCTTTGGCTGTCCAGGCCATACCGGTATTGAATTCGCTTGCAGGTAATCCGTCGGCGACCGTGTATTGAACCACTTGTTTGGTCAGGCGATTAAAACACAGCAACCCGCGGTTCGTACCCAGCCACAGATCGCCCTCTTTCCCAGCCAGGATGGTATAAATAAAGTCGTCGTTCAAGCCATCTTCCCGGGTATACCATTCTATATCGCCGGTTTGGATATGTACTTTATCGAGGCCCTGGGCGGTTCCGACCCACAGAATACTTGTATCTGAAGGGTCGACGTATACATCGTTTACCTTTTCGGAGGAAAGGGTTTTACCCCGCTGACCGCTTGTTGTAATGATCCGGGTACCGGAATCGGAGATTTGCACCAGCCCCACGGCAATAGCCATCCACACATTGCCGTAACGATCATCTACGATAGCCTTCGGTTCGCCGGAAGTGCCGTTCAGCAGGTGATCAAATTTTCGGAACTGCACTTTTTGGGTTACGGGGTCAAAAAGTATAACCCTGCCGAAATAATCCGTAATGGCGAGTTTTCGGGTTTCCTCCAGCCATGCAAGCGATTTAGTAACTCCTTTAAAAAAACCTGTAGGCAACTGGAATTCCGTACCTGCAACGGGCACCCCGTTTTCTCCTGTTTTTTCCAGTTTATTGGTCAAACTGATGCCCCAGCAGTCGCCATTCGGCAAAAAGCAAAGGGTCTGGTACGGCGTTTTTGTGAGTATCCGGCCAAATCTGTTTTTTTCCCGGTCAACCAGAAAATAGGTAGACACCGGGTAATCACCCGGTTCGGGAAACCAGAACCTGTTTTTGGACTGATCGTACAACATACCGCCGATACTCGTTCCCGGTAGCAGGATGGAGAAAACCTGTTGCCAGGGTTTGACGATACGTGCGCCTTTGGCATTGGTACCCAGCCACACTTTTCCATACATATCTACGGTGCCTGAAACAATCTCCGCATCGATGCGGTGCGGGAGAGGCACCAGGGTGCTGTCCTTCCACTCGTATACCTTGTACTTCGAGAGTACATACGTTTTATCCCAGTCGTGAATGAGGTTGTATTCATGCATCCATACAGCCGGTTCCAGCGGCCAGGAGCGAATGTAATCGCCTTTTTTCAGGATCAATTCATGGTCGTACCTGGCCAGCAATTGTTTTTGCACAGGGTCGTACCACGACATATGCACGTTTTTTTTCGGTAATCCTTCCAAAAACGTGAAGCGTTTTTCCTGCGTACGAAATTCGAAAATACCCTTCTCGGTGTTGATCAGCAAATCCTGATCGTAAGATGAAATAGAATTAATCTTCCCCAGTTCAGCCGGGATGGTAACCGGAGTGGCAGAAGCAGATTTTGCCAGGTCATACACCGATGTCCAATGATGGGGAAGCATGATGCAGACCAATTCCTTACCGAAAGCCAGCCACCCGCGCCCCTGGCCGTCAACAAAAAAAGTCTGCCCATATTTTTCCTGCTCATTTCGCAGGCAATCGAGGGAAACAATGATGCCTGTTTTCCGGTCCATGATCTGAAGCCCCCTGGTAGTGCATATCCACAAAAATCCTCGCCGGTCGCTTTTGACATTTACGACGAAATTGGACTTCAAACCGCTACCGTGCTCAAACCAGGTTTGAAAGGAAAAACCGTCGTACCTGTTCAGACCGTTGAGTGTCGACATCCAGGTAAAACCATCTTCATCACAGGCAACGGAAGCGACGTATCCCTGCGAAAGGCCGTCGTCTACGGTTAATGAAATAACCGATTGCGCTTGCAACAGGGCGTTGCAAAGCATGCAAGACAGGAAATTGAAACAAAATACGATCCAAAACGGGCGAGGTTTCCAGATGGCACTTGCGGGTATTTGTGAAGGCAACATGGCTGTTCAACCGGATTATTCTGAAGGATTAAACTCAAAGAGAAGGGCAAATTAAAAGCATAACGACGACTAAATGAATGCACATGAAGGATTGCACGAAAGATTTTATTCGACTACTCCCGAATACGCTCCAATACCCCGTTTAATACGTCCTTTTGACCGTCTGCACAAAAAAAAATGCGCGACCCGGAATCTTCCTTCCGGGCCACGCACCACTCTTATGATAGAGGATACCTATAAAAGCGGGGGATAAATCGGGAGGAAACAGGTAAAATCCTCACCGAAAATTTGCTTTCTGACAACCTCTACCCCAACAGTTATTTGGATTGAATCATTTTTTTCGTTGCGCTGTCGTTCACCGTTTCCACAGTGTAATACAGCATACCAGTAGTTGTAACCAATTGACGGTCAATAGCAAAGGAGTTGTAACCTTTTGCGAATGAACCGCGCTGTGTAAAGATCATCCGGCCGTTCTCGTCGAAGATGCGCAGCGTAGCGTTCGTGGCTTCCGGCAAGTGGAAACCGATGAACGTTTTGTTGACAAACGGGTTCGGCTGGTTTTGGTACAGTTCGAAACCGACACCGCTGATCGTGCTGCCTTTCGGTGTGTTGTACCGGAATGCTACGTCGAGGCGATCGTTGTTCAGGCTGTATGCTTCCGCTTTCGTAATGCGGCTTGATACACCGAGCATATTGCTCAGCATGCCCGACTTCGTTGCGCGGAAGGTGATGGCGAACTCGTTGTCGGAACCGTCTACCGAAGTAGTGATTGCGTTGTCGAATACACCGAAGTTGCCTTCCTTGATCTCACCTGCACCGGCAATTTTCAGCACTTGCAGATCGGACAGGTTCATCGTAAACTGGTAACCCTGTACGCGGTCGGCGCCTTTGAAGTTCACCGTGAAGGTTTCGCCGGCTTTCACCGCGCGGTCTTCCACGTCGAACAGCATGGTAGCAGCCGTCCGTTCTTCTGCAGATTGCAGGCTGTTGGCAATGACCGTGTTGTTCACGTCACCGATTTTCACACCCACGAAGTTGTCGGCCAGGTTATCCGATTGCAGGTCTGCCACTGAAATATTTTCAGGGAAGTTGAACTGGAACGGATTGGACGGATCAACGAAGTTGTGCGCCTGATCTACGAATCTCCACGAGGTGTTGTTCGGCAGTTCGTTGTAGATACCCAGGATCAGTTTGCGGAACTCCACGATGTCGAACGTCGTGATCGATCCGGAGCGGTTGGCGTCGGCAGCGATCATTTTGTACGGCGTGCTCAGCGGTTCCAGACCCAGGATGTGTTTGTTGATCAACACAAGGTCGTACGTAGTAACACCATTCAGCGGGTTGTCGTCTTTCGTCGGCGTCAGCGTGTAGTCGCCGGCCATCGGAACGGCATCCGTGAATTCGAATGCACCTGCATCGTTGCTGTTGTGTGCGATGACACCCTGCTGGCCGTTCGGACTTACCAGAGCCAGTTCGACTCCGGCGTCTTCCACACCTTGCAGGTTTTCAGTTGTCAGCGCGCCTGCTACCGTAGCGTTGTCGGTAACGCCGCAGCCCACGATGTTGGCTTGAACGTCTACGTATGCGATACAGAAGTCGGCGTTGCCGGCAGCATCTTGCAGCCACACTTGTACCGGTACCTGTGTGCCTTGATCGGCGCAGGTAACGATGATCGATTGCGGCTGGTCGGCCGGGTAGATGTTATCCGGATTTTCATCCGCACGTACTACTGTCAGGCTCGGGTTCAGGATGGCCGTCGGTGTGCAGTTGTCGTCGCCATAGAGGAAGAGGTCTGTTGCCCAAAGGGTTGCCATACCACCTACCATCAGGTTGATGTTCACGTTTGCGCAAGCCACCACCGGCGGTTTGCAGTCGCGGATTTCAAATGTTTTTTCGCAAACGGCTTCGTTTCCGCAACCATCTTCTGCGATCCATTTGATTTTATGACGACCGTGTGCCAGTTCAGGCAGTTTCGTGCCCGAAGCGTTGCGCCAGATGATTTTCGCACCCGTTGCAGTTTGCTCGATGTCGAAGCGGTAGCGCTGGCTGGCTGTCGAGTTGTTGTCGAAAGTCCATGGCGTACCACCGTGGTACAGCGGAGTCGTTGCGTTGCCGTACAGCACCTGGCCCAATGGGCGGGTAACGAGGTCGGCGCTGGAAACTACGGTTTCCATAATGCCGTCGCCATCCAGGTCGAGGAACAGCAGGTAGCGGAAGCGCAGGCCATTTTCCGGCGAAATAGTATCGCACAGGTCTTCGGCCGTTACGGCAATTTCCGTTTCCTTTTCACACAGGTCGTGCTGTTGTGTACCGTTATCCCACCAGTTGATACCGTCGTTCCAGAAGCGAACATTGTTCGTAGAAACGTCGCAGGTATCGATGTCCTTGCAAGCAACCGTCGGAGGTGTCTGGTCGAGTACTTTGATGATCTGTTTGTAGGTCACACAGTTCTCGTCGTTGATCTCGTTGGCCAGGTATACTCTCCAGTTTTTAGCAGGAGCCAGACCCGTGGTCGGGCTTACGGCGCTGCGTGGTACGGAGTAGCAAGGCTGATCCGGGTTGTAGGTGCACCAGTTGATGATCGTCCAGGTACGTTCGATTTTGTAGCAGGCATCGGGTACTACCGTGAATACTACGTCATTGTAGGAAGTACCGATCAGTTCGCAACCTTCATCGTTGGTGATGACGGGTTTGCCAATGTTCGGTTCCGTCGTGCAATTCACCGAAACGTCGGCCGGGAACAGGATGCTGTAATCCTGGATGTAGTCAACCGTTACACGCTGTGTGCAACTGCTGCTGAATCCGGCGCAATCCCATGCCGTGAAGCGGCGAATCAGGATACCACGGTTGCAGGTCGTATCGAAGTTTGCGTTCAGGAAGCCCGAGTAGTACGTTTTCTGCGTAGCACCGCAAACACCCGGGATCGCACTGGTACCGGAAGGAATACCCACCTGGTCTTGTGGATCCGCGCTTGTCGGAGGCGTTTCATCCAGGCAGCAGTTGTCGGAAATTTCCGGATAACCGTATGCCCAGAGCGTAGGTTCGAAGTTCTCGCAGTTAATCGTCACGTTCGCAGGAGGCACACAGGCAGGTTTGATTTTGTCCTGTACTTCCACGTTCACCATACATTCATTGTAGATCGGATTGTTGTCCTGATCGTACATGATATCACCGTAGAGGTCGGTTTGGTATACCCGCAGAATCACGCTCTGGGTAGTACCTACTTCACAGCAGTAGAATTTGATCGAGTCGTTTTCAGCCGTGGCAAGGTTGTATTCGTAACCATTGCACAAGGTTTCCAGTCCGTCGACACAGTCGCTGTAGGTGCTGTCCGCTTCCGGCATCCGGCGAACGGTGAAGAATACACCGTTGCAGTTGTCGTAAGAGCCCTGGTTGAAGGCCGACGCCGGAACCCAGGTCACACCTGCCGCCTGGCAGGCTTCATTGGAAACATAACAGTCGTCCGGATCATCTCCACCAATTGCTACCGTAGTAAACTGTGTGCAGGTGGCGACCGGCGGAATGTAGTCCTGAACCGTCAGGTAGAAGGAGCAGGTGCTGTAATTACCGCAGGCATCTTTTGCCAGGTATTCTACCCGGTGCGTACCAACAGGCAGGCACTGCGTGGTTCCAAACACGCCGAGGGTATCGGAAGTCCAGTAGTTGTTGTTCGGGAAATCGGACAACGTTCCGCTAACTACCTGTGTAGCAATAAGTTCGTTCGTGTACTGATCGTAAACGAAGATCTTCACACCCAGGCTGTCTACCCGTGAGCAATCATCGGAAATGATCACGTCGGGCAGGTTCACGTTCGCGCAGCACTGCGACGGATTGGTCGCCACAGTCATGTCTGCCGGGCAGGCAATCTGCGGGCCGTTCGAATCGAGCACTTTGATCAACTGAATGTAGTAGAGCGGGTTCGTCAGCGGCGGTACCGGTGTGTGCGGCAGGCACCAGTCGACGAGCGACCAGGTACGCAGCACTTTGAAACTGCCTTCGCATACTTCGTAAATCTCGTCCGTGTAGTTCGCTGCGAGTTCGCAGTACGTACCGTTCGGGAATACGGAGATCTGTTGACCGAATTCTTCGATGTAAGGTGCACCCGAAACGGAAGGATCTGGCGTCAGATGACCCGGCGTAGCCGTGAAGTCGGAGCAGTCGATCGTTACATCAGCAGGCAGCGTCACGTCGTCGATGTGGCGGCGTTCGAAGTAGATGTATTGTGTGCAGGACGACTGGTTGCCCCATGCGTCGCGTACCGTCCAGATACGTTCCACGTAAGCGCTCAGATCGTTGTCGCTGTCGCAACCCAGATCGAACCAGGAATCCACGTAGGTCGGAGTCGTCAGCGTCGTGCAGTCGAACACATTCGGATAAGCATTTGCAAAGCCGAGTACGTTGTGCAGGTATGCAGGGCTGTAGTTCGTAATAGCGCAGGACAGAGTGATGTTGGAACATTCAATCACCGGAGCAATTTTGTCTTCCAGGATGATATGTCCCCACGTCGTGTTGCAGGTCATGATATGCGTAGCCTTGTACACCAGGGTCTGACCGATGTAGGACAGCGGAACCGGGTTCGGGATCGGCTGGTTCTGCAGGTTGAATATGCTCACCTGGTAGAAACCACCCAGCGGATACACTTCTTCAGAACATTCGTCGATCTCGCCTTCCAGCACCTGCGTCGAGTTGATCAGCGCTTCGCAATCGGGGCTGATAGACACGTGCAGCAGGTCGTTGCCTACGATATCCTGTGTGATCTGCCAGCAGTTGCCCAACAGGGTCGGGTCGTCGGCAGTACCCAGGTCGGACGGATCATCCGGGTTGGTACTCATCGGGTCCATTCCGGCATCGGAAGCATCGGTTGCCACGTATTGCGCGCCACCGTTAAAGTAGTCCGGAATCGGAACACCCTGGAAGTTTTGCGCTTTACCGGTTACCATCGCCTGCGCTTTTGGAGCGACAGGTGCGCCGGCAGCCAGCGGATCTACTTCGAAGCGGAAGCGGATGCACACCTGCTCGGCGGGCCAAAGAAGGCCGGAAGTACCGTTGAGCAGGTTTTTATTCGCTCCAACGCCCGTGTAAGCAGCGTTCAGAACAGGATTCTGTTGTGCGTTGCTGCTGATAATCTGCGGCTGGCCGTTCGGAACGAGTCCGAGGAATGCCGTACCGTATGCGTTGGCAGCAGCCATATCGAGCATGGCCTGAATGCTGGCCAGCGGAGCGGAACTGTTGTTTTTCACACACAGGTCCATGATCACATCGAAGTGGCCGCAAGTGCCGCTGGATGCTTTCTGGAAACCTTTGATAGCCAGTGCGGCTGCAATTTTAGGCTCGTCGATGAAACCGAAGTCCACTGACAGGTTGCCCTGATTGTCGGGGAAACCGACGCCACTGGTTGCATCCTCCAGACCATTTTCACCTGTAGGCAGGAAGCCGTTGGTCAGGTTAGGAACGGTGATGACGATGGAAGGTGCGCCGTCGGAATCGATGTTATCGTTGCCGGGCAGGTTCGGAATCGTCAGGATCTTGTTCACCGGATTCACACCTGCGCCTGCTGCTGCATTCGCTGCCGTGTATTTGTCAGCCAAAATGCGGTACTGTGTGCTCGGGATCAGGCCGCGGAACTCGTAGCGTCCGCTGGCATCCGTCACGTCCATGTATACGCGGTCGTCGCCGGCAGGTACGGATGCAGTTACTGCTGTCTGGAAAACTCCGTCTTCACCAGCCCATGTCAGGTTGATTTTGACGTTTGCCAGCGGCATTTCCGTAGCATCCTGGTCGCCTTCGATATCCGGATTGTCCATCCAAACGTAGTTACCTACCAGGGCCAGCGGAAGTTTGTAGTCTTCCACCTCACCGGTCGGGAATACACCATTGCCCGGAATTGCAGGGCCGTTGGCCGTTACGCCGCCGGTTTGCGACAGGCGGAAGCGGGCAAACAGGTTACCACCATTGAAGGTTGCATCGGCAGGAACGTCGAAGCAGAAATTCTGGTTCGTAACGCCGCCGTTCGGGATCGAAGCACCTGCAGGCGTAAAGTTGCCTGTGGTCAGTTGTTCAGAGATCTGGAATTGTCCGTCGCCGTTGAAGTCGACCCATGCCTGTAGTACCGCTGCGCTGCCGGTGGCATTGCGCGCCGTTACTTTTACACATGCCGGGCTGCCCGGAATCAGCGGAGTCGGGAACGAAATACCGTTTTCGTCGTCGCCGGCCGGTGTGCTGACACCCAGTGTGCCGGGGCCGGTGTTACCGTCGTCGCCGCCGGTCATAAAGCCGGCCATCGGTTCTGGTTGTCCGTCGAGGTCTACGTCGACACTTGGGCCGAGCCACAGGTTCGGGTTCACGGTGTGTACCGCTCCATCCGGGCCGGGGTTGCCGGCGCCCTGTGTGGTTCCATAAGAATCTACCAGGTCACCGAAATCAAATCCGAGGTAACCAAAGTCGAATGTAAAGTTGCCCTGGTTGTCAGGAAAACCGTTTACAACCAACGGTGCGTCGCCTGTTCCGTTTTCACCGGTTGGCAAAGTGGTCGGCGGGTTCGGTACAGTGAAGTTTACACCTGCCGGGTTATCGGCATCTACTACATCCTGCGTATTACCTGCCACGTCGATTACCAGCGTCGGAACGTATCCGAACGGAGGCACCACCATGCGGTAGTTACCAGGAATCAGGCCGCAGAACATGTATTTACCGTTGATACCGGCTTCGACTGCCGTTACGTCGGTGTAGGTTCTGTTGTCGATTACCGTTGCAAAGTTGCCGTCAGGACCAGCCCATTGCAGTTCAACAGTGATGTTGTTGATACCCAATACGCCGTTTTCATCCTGGATACCGTTGATGTTGGCGTCGATCCAAACGTAGTTACCCGCTTTTGCAAGTAGTACTTTATGGTCTTCTACCTCACCGATCGGGAATGGCATGGCAGCCGGGCCTCCGGAAGTCAGACCACCGGTCGGGCTCAAACGGAAGCGTGTGAATGCCTGTCCACCCTGGAACGTTGCCGTAGCAGGCACGTCGAAGCAGAAGTCCGTATTGACGGATGCACCTGCAGGCACGATGGCCCCATTGGCAGCGGCAGCAAATGCGCCGGTGCTAAGTTCTTCACCCGGATCATTGACGTCGCCGTCGCCGTTCCAGTCTACCCAGCCCTGCAGCACTGCTGTACCGCCAAGGGTGTTCATAGTGTTGACGCGTACACATGCCTGGAAGCCCGGAATCATCGGGGTCAGGAATGTAATACCGTTTTCGTCGTCGCCGGCGCCACCTTCATTGTAGCCACCGTTATTGCCGTCGTCACCACCGGTAGTCATACCGGCCATGGCTTCGGGTTGACCGTTCAATTCGCCGTCTACCGTACTTCCGAGTTTCAGGTTCGGGTTCACAACGTGTTGCGGGCCGTTTTCAGCATTCGTAGTGCCGTAAGAGGATGGCAAGTCGCCATGGTCCACACTTACGAAACCGAAATCGATCGTCAGGTCGTTCTGTGCATCCGGGAAATTCGGATCGTTCGGAACGTCGCCTGTGCCGTTTTCGTTGGTCGGCAAAGTGGTTGGCGGGTTCGGGATCACGACCATCTGACCGGCAGAATCGTCGCTGTCCGTTACATCGTTACCACCCTGATTCAATTGCGTAGGGATAAATCCGGCCGGGTGGGTCGGGATACTGGCTTTATACATGCCGGGGGTGAGGCCGAGGAACATGTACTGGCCATTCGTGCCGTTCATGTTCGAGGTAACCACCGTATAAGTCAGGTTATCTACCACTGTAGCAAAGTCGGCGTCAGGGCCGGGCCATACCAGTTGAACGGTGGTACCGTTCAGGCCGTTGGAGCCCGGTTCGTTCTGAATACCGTCGTTGTTGTTGTCATTCCATACGTAGTTACCGATTTTGGCGAGCGGAACTTTATAATCTTCCACTTCACCGATCGGGAACGGCATGTTTTCAGGACCGTTCGGCGTGAGGCCGCCGGCCGGGGAGATACGGAAGCGCATGAAGGCATTGCCACCTGTGAAGGTTGCGCCGGCAGGCACTACGAAGGTGAGTTTCGCACCGTTCAGGCCGGCAGGGCTTGGCACGGTACCACCATTTACGTTGGTAAATACCAGCGCTTCATTGGCGTCTGCGAAATCGCCGTCGCCGTTGTAGTCGACCCATCCTTGCAGGACAGCGTTGCTGCCGAGCATATTCATGGCAGTTACCATGATGGTAGCCGTCGAGCCGGGAACGAGCGGAGAAACCAGCATAATGCCGTCTTCGTCGTCGCCACAGGTTGAAGCCGTGCCGTCTATGGCAGCGCCACCGTTGTTATCGTCGCCGCCTGTCATCAGGCCGGCCATCGGGTCGGGTTGTCCGTCGGGATCGCCGTCGGCGCAGGCGCCGAGTTTGAGGTTCGGATTCAGTACGTGTACCGGTCCGTCGCCCGGCGAGTCATCCGTAGTACCATACGTATCCGGGCCGTCGCCGAATTCGCGGGTGATCAGACCGAAGTCGATGGTAATGTTGTTCGCAGGATCCGGGAAAAGGTCGTTTGGAACGTCGCCCGTACTGTTTTCACCTAAAGGCAGTGCAATAGGATCGGGGATCATGACCATTTCACCGGCCGGGTTATCGCTGTCGGAAACATCCGAGCCAATGTTGAGTTGGGTAGCGATGTAGTTGGCAGGCAAAGTAGGCAGGACAACTTTGTATGGTCCGGGAATCAGACCCCAGAACATGTATTGTCCGTTTACACCCATATTGGAAGTCGTGGTCACATAGGTGCGGTCATCCGGCGTATTGAACGCAAGGTCCGTACCAGCCCACACGAGATTCACGGTTACGTTGTTCAAACCGGCAGTGCCTGGTTCGTTCTGCTGACCGTTGTTGTCCCAGTCATTCCATACCAGGTTGCCGATTTTGGCAAGCGGTGTTTTGTAATCTTCCACTTCACCCATCGGAATCGGCGCTACTGCAGGTCCGGTCGGGCTCAAACCACCTGTTGGAGACAAGCGGAAGCGGCTGAATGCCTGGCCGCCTGCGAATGTCGCATTTGCGGGCACTTCGAAGCAGAACTGCATGTTCACTACGCCACCGTTGGGGATACTTGCACCGGCCGGTGCGAAGGAACCTGTAGTGATTTGTTCGTTGGCATCAAATGTACCGTTGCCATTGAAGTCGACCCAGCCTTGCAGCACTGCCGGAACGCCGGTCGTATTAACCGCCGTTACACGAATGCAGGCAGTATAACCAGGAATCATCGGAGTTTCGAACAAAACAATACCGTTTTCATCATCACCGGCACCACAAGTGCCAATCTGAGACTGGGAATTGTTGTTGTCGTCGCCGCCTTGCATCAGGCCTGCCATAGGATCAGGCTGACCATTGTTATCTCCGTCTACACAAGTACCCAGGTACAGGTTCGGATTCACCAGATGGTTTGGTCCGTTTGTACCGCTGGTGGTACCGTATGTACCGGGTGCGTCACCGTAATCTAAAGCGATGTAACCGAAGTCGTAGGTCAGGTTATCCTGATTGTCTGCAAATCCGTTGGTTCCACCGGGGTTATCGCTGTTGCCGTTTTCTCCGGTCGGGAGATTGATCGGATCAGGGATTACCACCGTCACACCTGCCGGGTCGTCGGCATCGGTTACGTCCGAGCCCTGATTCAGCACCGTAGGCAGGAAGCCGTTCGGAACGTTAATGACACTCGTCTGGTACGTGCCCGGAATAAGGCCGAGGAACATGTAAACGCCTTCTTCGCCGCCCATCGTGGAAGTGGTGGTGGTATATACCACGTCATCGCCACCGCCTGCTGTGCCATTCGGACCGTAGAATGTCAGTTGAATGTTGGTGCCATTGATACCAGGTTCACCGGCTTCCTGCACACCATCGTTATCGTAATCCCACCAAACAAGGTTGCCTGTTTTGGCGAGAGGTACTTTATAATCTTCTACTTCACCGAGCGTCGGAACAGTTCCGACAGGATTGCCCGGAGCAAGGCCGCCGTTCGGCGACAAGCGGAAGCGCACCATGGCTTGTCCACCCTGGAAGGTAGCATTTGCCGGTACCGTGAAGCAGAATTTGACATTTGCCAAACCTGTAGTCGGTACAT
Source organism: Bacteroidota bacterium (assembly GCA_029561355.1). Taxonomy (GTDB): domain Bacteria; phylum Bacteroidota; class Bacteroidia; order Chitinophagales; family Saprospiraceae; genus M3007. The sequence continues at coordinate 40,793 of JAKQJD010000077.1, forward strand.
TGGCGCCGCCCGGAGCGAAATCGCCCGTGGTCAGTTGTTCGCCTGCATCAAACGAACCATTGCCGTTGAAGTCGATCCAGCCCTGCAGTTTCGCAGCAGCACCGGTGTTATTACGTGCTGTTACGCGGATACAAGCCTGTACACCCGGAACAAGCGGTGTTTCAAAAACGATACCGTTTTCGTCGTCGCCGGCTACTGCACACACACCTTGAGTGCCTGTGCCCGGGTTACCGTCGTCGCCGGCGCCCATGAGGCCGGCCATCGGATCGGGGAATGCATCTTCTTCACTGTCTACACAAGTGCCGAGGTAAAGATCCGGTGTTACCACGTGTTTCGGACCTTCCGTGCTGGTGCTCGTGTTATAGGAATTGGGCAAGTCGCCATAGTCGAATCCTACATAACCGAAGTCGACGGTAAGATTGTCCTGTGCATCCGGGAAGCCGTTGGTGCCGCCGGGGTTGTCGCCCATACCGTTTTCACCGGTTGGCAGGCCAATCGGGTTCGGGATCATGACCATTTCGCCGGCAGGATCGTCGCTGTCCGTAACGTCGCTGCCAACGTTCAGTACAGTCGGGATCTGGCCGTTCGGTGCCACCGGAATGCTTACTTTATACGCGCCGGAAACAAGGCCGTAGAACATGTAAATGCCCGGTTGGCCACCCATGGTTGCCGTCGTAGTCGTATAAGTCAGGTTGTCGCCCAAAGTACTCAGGTCGCCGTCTGCGCCACCGTATACCAGTTGAACGTTCGTTCCATTGATACCGGAAACCGCAGGCTCGTTCTGCTGGCCGTCGTTGTTGTAATCGGTCCAAACGAGGTTGCCGATTTTAGCGAGACTTACTTTGTAATCTTCTACTTCACCGTTAGGACCTGCGCCATTGGGCGTCAGACCACCAGTCGGAGAAAGGCGGAAGCGCACCATGGCCTGGCCACCCTGGAAGGTAGCGGCTTGTGGCACATCGAAACAAAGCAGTGCAGCAGTAAGGCCGCCTACAGGTACGCTTGCGCCATTCGGAGCGAAACTGCCTGTTGTAAGTTGCTCACTTGCGTCAAAGGTTCCATTACCATTGAAGTCCACCCATGCCTGCAGTACAGCAGCAGCAGCAGTGGCATTCATGGCAGTTACCCGTACGCAAGACTGGTATCCTGGAATCAGCGGTGTCACAAAAGCAATGCCGTCTTCGTCATCGCCGCAGGTGGAGTTGCTACCGTCGACGTTTGCGCCGGTAGAATTGTCGTCACCACCGGTCATGGCTCCGGCCATTGCTTCCGGAACACCATTGATTTCCGCATCTACACAAGCGCCCAGTTTGAGGTTGGGATCTACGACGGCAGATGGACCGTTGTTGGCTGTTGTAGTGCCGTAAGTATTAGGCAAATCACCGTAATCGTTTTGGATATAACCGAAGTCATAGGTCAAAGCGTCCTGCGAATCCGGGAAACCATTGGTTCCTCCGGGGGTATCTCCTGTGCCGTTTTCACCCGTAGGCAAAGACACCGGATCAGGAATAACGACCATAACACCAGTAGGATCGTCCGCATCCGTCACGTCGGAACCTGCATTCAAAAGTGTAGGCGTGAAGGTGCCGGGAACACTCGGGATGCTGAGTTGGTACGTACCGGGCGTCAAACCGAGGATCATGTACTGACCTTCGTTGCCACCCATGGTAGAAGTCACTGTAGGTGTTACTACGTCGTCGCCGCCGCCTAACACACCATCCGGACCAAACCAGGTGAGGTTAACGGTGACACCATTTAAACCGGCCGTGCTCGCTTCGTCTTGCTGACCGTTGTTGTTGTAATCATTCCACACGTAATTACCCACTTTGGCAAGGGAGACTTTGTAGTCCTCTACTTCACCAGTCGGGATTTGGCCGTTGGCCAGAATACCAGTCGCCAAAAGGCCGCCGGCAGGGCTCAAACGGAAACGCATCATTGCCTGGCCGCCCTGGAAGGTAGCGTTGGCAGGAACGTTGAAACAGATTTTCGCATTGGTAAGTCCGGTAGTAGGAACAGGTGCACCGGAAGGCGAGAAACCGCCTGTGTTCAGTTGTTCGGTCGGCTGGAAGATGCCGTCTCCGTTAAAGTCGATCCAGGCTTGCAGCACTGCTGCGCTGCCGGTCATGTTCATGGCATTCACCGTGAAACATGCCTGTGTACCCGGAATCATCGGGCCGGAAACAGTAATACCATCTTCGTCGTCGCCGTCGCCATCGTTGTCGTCACCACCCACCATGGCGCCTGCCATGCTGTCTGGCTGACCGTCAGGATCGCCGTCGGAAGAAGCGCCGAGTTTGAGTTGCGGGTTTACCGTGTGGTGCGGACCATTGGTTGCAGTGGTCGTTCCGTAGGTAATAGGCAGGTCACCGTAATCTACGGCTACGTAGTTGAAGTCAAAACTCAGGTTGTCCTGTGCATCCGGGAAGCCATTCGTACCACCGGGCACATCACCTGTACCATTTTCACCTGTAAGCAGGCTGATAGGGTTATTGATCGTCACCATTACGCCTGCATGGTCATCGCCGTCTTTGTTGTCGTTGCCACCAAGATTTTCCTGGCCAACTACATAACCTGCCAGTGCTGCGGGTGCGATTTTATACATACCCGGGGTAAGGCCGAGGAACATATACGTGCCATCGGTTCCACCCATCAGTGCGGTATTGGTCGTATAAACCACATCGTCGCCACCGCCAACTACTGCGTCGGGGCCCAGCCAGGTGAGGTTCATCGGAACGCCGTTGATACCGGCTGCTACAGGTTCGTCCTGAACACCGTTGTTGTTGTAGTCATTCCATACGAGTGTACCGATTTTTGCAAGGGTGACTTTATAGTCTTCCACCTCGCCGTCTACATTACCTCCCGTTGCTGCAAGACCTCCTGCAGGAGAAAGGCGGAAACGAGAGAATGCAGCGCCGCCCTGGAAGGTAGCGCCTACCGGAACATCAAAACACAGGACGGCATTGCTCAGGCCGCCGGCGGGCACTGTAGCACCACCGGGAGCAAAGCTGCCTGTAGTAAGTTGTTCGTTTGCTTCAAAAGTACCGTTGCCATTGAAGTCGATCCAGCCTTGCAGTACTGCTGCGCTGCCAGTCATGTTCATGGCGTTTACCGTAACACATGCAGTGTTGCCGGGAATCATCGGAGATGTAAAGGTGATGCCGTTTTCGTCGTCGCCACCCTGGCCGCAAGAGCCGAGTGTTACAAGTCCTGCGGTATTGTCATCGCCACCTGTCATCAATCCGGCCATAGCCTGGGGTTGTCCGTCGGTTTCTCCGTCGACGCAAGCGCCCAGTTTGAGGTTGGTGTTGATCAGGTGCGAGGGGCCGTTATTGCCTTCGGTAGTACCGTAGGTGTCGGGCAAATCGCCGAAATCGGACGGGATCACGCCAAAATCGTACGAGTGATTGTTTTCACCCGAACTACCTGTTGTGAGCATGATCATGACATCGCCGTTGCCTTGCAGAATGCCGTCGCTGTCGCTGAAATCCGCGAGACCGGTACCGGCCTGATCGGGCGTTGCTACCGCGAAGTTGTTCAACGGCTGGCCGTTTGCAAACTCTGCTGCGAGAATACAAATTTTATAAGCCGTAAGTGTCAGCAAACCCGGCTGGTTGCCCGGTGTGCCCGGATCTCCATCCGGAACATTGCTGTCATTGAAGAAATAGTTACCGTTTCCATCGGTGATGGAGGTTGCAAGCACTGTACCGCCGGGTGTTTTCAGTTGTACGTGAACGCCGGGAACACCGGGTTCGCCACTGTCCTGAATACCGTCGCGGTCCATATCGGCCCATACGTGGTTACCGATTTCGATGGGCGCTTCGTCGCCGCTCAGTTCCACGTCCCCCAGGCCATTCGCCTTACTGGGCGTGGCATCGGGTTGACTAAGTGTAATACGGTCGTCGAATACTTCATAAGCCGAACCGGCTACCTGAGCACCCGTCGTATTATTGAATCGAATCGTACCGCCCGAGCGGATCGCGATCGGGTCGAGTACTACTGCAATAGCATCGCCACCGCCGGGAAGCACGGCCAGCGGGCCTTGCAGCGATTCGGGGTGGATAATATTGTCTGCATAGTAGTCGGTGGTACCCGGGCGACTAACAATACTATACTGGCAGGCCACATTGGGTTCTGCACGCAGCAGTTCACCCGCAGTAGAGTATTCGTAGCCAATTAATTGTCCGTTGAAGTTGTTGTTATTGATGGCATAAATGTGGCCCTTGCGGTCCAGTACACCGATCAACATATTACCCTGGTCGTCAAATTCCAGATCCGAAATAATAGGCTCCGCGATCTCGCGCTCGTCGCCGGAAAAATAGCGACTCAAAGGGCTGTTGGTGCTATATCCCCAGGGAATCCAGCCGCGTTCACGTCCATAGTTGAAACTGAAGTCTATTCGCTGCGTAAATACCGAGGTTGCCGGGTCGAGGTCATAAACATAGCCCCGCACGTCTGTACCTACTTTTTGTCCATTCACATCAATAACCGGGCTCACTACGTTACCGTTGATGTCTTGTCCGCAAAGGACCACACCTACGTACAATCTGCCACGGTAATACTTTAAGCCCCAGGGGCGTTGTTCGCCTTGTGCTGTAGTAGTACCTGGGTCCGGTGCATCCCAGCTGCGCACGCGTGTGGCTACATTGCCCAGGGTCGGCGCCTGCGGATTATTGGGAGTTACCAGGTCAATTTCGTAAATTTTACGGTCGTATAGATTCGTTACGTACAGGTAGCGGCCGTCATCTGAAATATCGATGTCGCCGATAGATACTTTACCTACCTGGTCGCCCGCAGCGTAGTCTGTGCTGGGGTCATGGCTGTTGGCACCCAGCATCCGTTGCAACGAAGTACCGATAAAACCGTTCTGGCCATTCGGGCTTGTATTGTTGCCGGGAAATGCTGGGTACGAACCGGCGTGGTTATACGTCCAGATACCAATGGCATCCAGGTCCAGCCAGTCGGTCGTTTTGTCTGCTGCTGCGGAAAAAGGATCTACCAGGTAGATACCACCGGAACCCAGGGGGCCCAGGGCGGCGTGGCGGCGCAGTACCGCGGAAGTAAATACTTTTTGGGCCTGGCGGGAAAACGCCACACCATATAAAGACCCCACCTCGCCGATCGTAGACAACAGGTTGGGATCAGGCACACCCGGGTTTCCGCCGCCGTGGCTGGCCGGGATGCCGCTGCGTGAAAATGGATAAGAAACAAATGCCGGCTTGGATCCTGCATCTCCTCCCAAAGTAGGGCCACCGAAGGAGTAGCACGGGAGCATGATGGTAGGGTCCGCATTTTCTACCCACTGACCGGGGTAGTTGATGGCAAATTTGATATTGTTCTGTTGTCCGGTCACGAACTGTATGCTCGAACCGTATACAGTCGCGTTCTGACCCGTAAAGTCGACGGGGTTAGCCAGGCCGCAACCGAAATTAGCGGGGATCGTAAATTCGACCCGCACTTTTTCGCCTGCATTGGCAGCACGTCCGCTCGTTACCGAAACACCGAAGTTGAAATTACCGTTGGCGTCGGTGAGCGTTTCACCTATAAATACGTCTTTGGCAGGCGGTGTTGCGTCGCCATAAATGCGAACAGTCACCCCCGGCACACCCGGCTCCGCACCCGTCTGGGTACCGTCGCCGTTGAAATCCCTAAAAGCAGTACCCGACTGTGCAGTGAGCGCAGACGAGCCTAACATAAATAAACCCAGTAAGAGAGATGTCAGCATTCCGGCTTTTTTGCCGAAAAAGCCGATAGCATCGCTTGCTGCAGGATAACTGGGTTCCAGTTTCTGCAATACCTTTCTGGCAAAATTGCGCCGGCCGCTCCATAAAGCGACGATCATCAGAAAGGCTGCAAGTTTCAGGATAAGTACCCATCCGTCAGTCAGCACCAGCGCACTGGTATTTTCCGACAGGGCACTGCCCGAAACGGCAAGTCCCGACCAACCGAACAGGGTTAAGCCGAGTACCGAGACAAGAAGCGTGGCATTGATCCAGGCACTACGGCCGGGGGCTGCTACCCTCGCCTTTTGTACCATCGCTCCCATCTTGTCAATAAGGAGAATTCTTTTCATAAGAAGTAAAAAATTTTGATATATTAGATTAAATTTAGTGAAAAGGTAATGTTATACAATGCGGAACGGAAGGAGATTCCGTAGCCTCATGTTGTATAGTGCTTCAATAGGCAAGCGATTAAATGGATTAAATTTTAAGCGAATATGTCATGGATGGATGAATACG
>JAKQJD010000087.1 GCA_029561355.1 Bacteroidota bacterium
AAACCTGACCCAATATGAAAAAATGCCTGCTGCTGCCGTTCCTGGCAGTTGTATTTACCCCTCTTTTCGCCCAGGTGATGGGCAATTACGGCGTTCAGCAACAAACTTACCAGAACGTGCAGCCCAACGTTCAGTTTCGCGCCATTCCGAAGTCGGCTACTTTTTTGAACAACAATGAAGTGGAAATCAGCATCAATGCGCTGTCGAACCAGAAAGCCGAATCCTACACCGCCATTTTCAGCATGTTGCAGGTGGGCAAAACCGCCGACGAAACCAATACCCTGCTGAATTCGCGCCTCGACGGTTTTCTGGCAGACCTGAAGACGCTGGGCATTCCCGCTGCGGATATTTACGTCGATATGGTCAATTTTTTGCCGAAATACGAGTACGACGTCAGCAAAAAACTGTTCTCCAAAAAAACCTACACGGAAATCCCGAAGGGTTTCGAACTACAGAAAAACATCCACATCCGCTACACCACGCCGGCCCTGCTCGACCGGATCGTGACCGCCGCAGCGCGCCAGGAAATTTACGACATCGTAAAGGTGGATTACTTCGTGAGCGACCCGCAGAAGGTGTACACGCAACTCCGCGACGCCGCTTTCCAGTACCTCGGGCACATCAAAACGCAGTACCGCACTGCGGGTATCAAACTGGATTCCGCGTACGTCATCACCGCCGAAAATGCCTGGGTGGCCTACCCGATCAACCGCTACGAGACCTACCAGGCATTCAGCACGCAGCGCCTCGACAACGATGAAAAAAACGCGGTCGTCAACTCCGCCGACAAACCCGTTTCCCGGTTTTACAACGCCGTGCCTGCCAACGATTACGACATCGTGATCAACTCCGAAATTCTGGAACCTGCCATACAATTCTCTTTCAACCTGATCGTGCGCTTTACCATGCCCGAACGGAAACCCGCCACACGCACCGAAGTAAAAAAAGAATTCCTCTGGATTACGCCGACCGGCGAGGTAAAGACTTTAAAAGTGGAATAAAACACAGGACTTCCCCCACAAAATTGACGGAGAACCCCTACTTTTGCGGCCTTTACCGGTAGCACGGCCTTCAGGCCGTCGGGACCGGAGCATTCATGCTCCGAATGATAAAAAAATTGAGCGCCTTGAAAGGCGCTATCCCGACGGCCTGAAGGCCGTGCTACCGACAAAATTTAACGACATGACGAAGCGCCTTAAAGTAGCCGAAATTCTCCGCACCGAGCCCCTGAACACCACTGTTCAGGTAAAGGGCTGGGTAAAAGCATTCCGCAACAACCAGTTCCTCGCCCTCAACGACGGCTCTACCTCCACCAACCTGCAGGTAGTCGTCGATTTTGAAAATACGGATTCCGCCATCATCGATCGCATCAAATTCGGCGCTGCCATCCGCGCGCAGGGTACGCTCATCGAGTCGCAGGGCAAGGGCCAGAAAGTGGAACTGAAAGCCACGGAAATCGAGATTTACGGTGACTGCAACCCGGAAGAATTTCCGCTGCAACCCAAAAAGCAAACGCTGGAATTCCTGCGCGAACACGCACACCTGCGCTTCCGGACCAACACCTTCGCAGCCGTGTTCCGCCTGCGCCACAAACTGGCGTTCGCCATTCATAAGTTCTTCGAAGACAGAGGTTTCGTGTACCTGCACACGCCTGTCATCACGGCCAGCGATGCGGAAGGTGCGGGTGAAATGTTCCGCGTTACCACTTTGCCGATGGACAACCCGCCGCGTACTGAATCGGGTGAAGTGGACTTTTCCCAGGACTTCTTTAAACGCTCCACCAACCTCACTGTTTCCGGTCAACTGGAAGCCGAACTCGGCGCCATGGCACTCGGCGAAGTATACACGTTCGGTCCTACGTTCCGCGCTGAAAACTCCAACACCACCCGCCACCTGGCCGAGTTCTGGATGATCGAACCGGAAGTGGCGTTCAACGACCTGCAGGACAACATGGACCTGGCGGAAAATATGCTTCGCTATGTCATTCAGTTCGCACTCGAACACTGCGCCGACGACCTGAAAATCCTGGAAGACCGCCTGATCGAGGAAGAAAAAAGCAAACCGCAGGACCAGCGCAGCGACATGAGCCTGACAGAAAAACTGCGTTTTGTGGTTGAAAACGAATTCGTGCGCCTCACTTACACCGAAGCCATCGATATCCTGAAAAATTCCACGCCGAATAAAAAAGGCAAGTTTCAGTATCCCGTGGAAGGCTGGGGCACCGACCTGCAAAGCGAACACGAGCGCTACCTGGTGGAAAAACACTTTAAGAAACCCGTCATCCTGACGAACTATCCGGCCGAAATCAAGGCGTTTTACATGCGTCAGGACGAGCCTAAAGAAGGGGTGCCCGGTCCGACCGTTTCCGCTATGGACATCCTGTTTCCCGGTATTGGTGAAATCGTGGGCGGCTCACAACGTGAAGAACGTTACGACAAACTGGTGCGCCGTATGCATGAAATGCACATTCCGGAAGAAGAACTGTCGTGGTACCTCGATACCCGCCGGTTCGGCACCTGCCCGCACGCCGGTTTCGGCCTGGGCTTCGAACGCCTGGTGCTGTTTGTGACGGGCATGACGAATATCCGGGACGTAATCGCGTTCCCGAGGTATCCGGGTAGTGCGGAATTTTAAGCAGTGCGAAGTCGTCAGTGCGAAGTGCGAAGTCCACATTCACTCGAATGCTGTGACTTCGTACTTCGCACTGACGACTTCGCACTCTACCTGTTCTCCGCCATTTTCCAGAATTTCTCCATCGCCACGTACAAATCAACTGCCATCTGCTCGGTGGGCTGAAATTGTACGGCTGCGGCGTATTGCCTGAAAATATCCTGGATTTGTTGTTCCGGCACTTCGGAAGTAAGGGCCAGGCGCTGCACAAAATCGCCGTCGATGCGCAGGGACCCCGTAGTGGTATCCATCGGGATAATCAGGTTGTAGCGTTCGCGTATTTTGGCCAGAAACAAGCGCATATTTTGCTGGCTGAGCCCCTGGTAGTTGCGTTCGCGGAAATGCAGGTTGGCGATGGTGCTGATAAACTGGTAGGAAGAGTTTTCGTTTTTCGGCAGCACGGGAATGATCCGTTGGCGGCGTTTTCCACGAAAAAACAACCAGATGCCGGCCATAGCGACCAGCAAATACCAGGCCCAGGCGAGCGCGGGTTGTTTCAGAATATAACTTAACGGGTGCTCTTCATCGAGGGTTCGGCTGAATGCTTCACGGTTGTTGCGGCGACGGCCAACTGCTTCCGGCACGCGGCTCAACGCATCCCAGTAAATATCGCCGGGAGCGAGATAGGACAAAACGCCCTCGGTATACTTGCGCATTTCAGCCCGCTGCAAACTGAAATTGGAAAACGCGATGGGCGTAGTATGGAGTAAAAAGCGCCCTTTTCCGAATGGGAATTCTGCAAAATTAATGTGCTGGTTCAGGTAGCCCAGCGGTTGTTGCGGCAGGCTGTCGCAAAAAAACCAGTCCTCGATATAATGCCAGTTGTAGGGCAGGATTTTGTTTTGCCGGGCAAAATAGCAGGTCACCGGTTTGCCCGAAAGCACCGGCTGCCGCAGCGTGAGCGTGACAATGGAATCTTCCGTTCGGGTATAATCGTCCCAGCCGTTTTCGTCGCATTCCGAATAGTACAGGTGAAACATCAGGTCGAACGGGATCGTTTTGCTGGAAATCAGCGCCGTGTGGCCACTCTGAACAAACTCCAGTAACCGGGCAGTACTCGTCGAATCGAGGAACATGGCTTCCCCGACAAATACGTAACTGGCCGGCATTGCGCCCGTGCTGTCGCGCGGCAACTCCTCCGCCACATTGTCCACCACGTCTACCAGTTTTTTTTCGGGAAAATAGTCTTTCAGCAAGCGGTGCACTACCTGCGTGCCGTAAGGTTCGTCACTCGTTTCCTTGTATGCATTTTTGTTCCACGAATCATCCCAGTCGAACCGCGGCGTCATGCTGCGGTAATAGTAATACAGGCCCGCTCCGAGTAAGAGGACGCATAAAACGGCCAGAAGGGTGATTTGGCGATTGGACATGGGGCAAAGATACAAAGTCAGTGCGAAGTCGTCAGTTCGAAGTGCGAAGTCGCCTTACCACTCGATTTTGTAGACTTCGCACTTCGCACTGACGACTTCGCACTATGATCTAATGATCATCAGTTTCCCGCTCTGCATCCTTCCCGCGTACAAAATCCGGATGGTATAAAATCCTTCCTGTAAATCGCTCACAACGACGCTGTGTTTGCCGACTTGAGGCTGCTCGATTTTGCGCACGGCTTTGCCTTCGGAGTCGTAAATCGTGACAGATTCGACGTCCATGGGCAGTTCGAGGGTAAATTGGGTGCTGGCCGGATTGGGGTAATACAGGGCCTGATCGGGATTGGTTTGCTGTTGCTGTTGCTCCGGGTTGTCTTCAAAACGGATACTCGATTTGCCTTCACAGGTTTTGATGGAGGTGTATTCCGTGATGAGGCGCACCAGCAGGTCGTTGAGCAATTCCACCTTGTATTCGTCGGTGGTGGGTTCGAGGTGTTTGCCGCCGACACCGCTGTGATCGGTCAGGAAAACATAGCTTCCGTTGGTCGCCAGACCGAAAAATTTCATCAAAAATTCCGTGTCTTTCTGGATGCCGCTGGCCGTCACCGGCACGATGCGGATACCCAGACGGGCCGCTTCGCGGATGCTGCGTTGCAGGCTGGCGATCACTTCCGGCTGGTCGGCGTGCGGACTGGCATCCAGCACGAGGAAACAGATGCGGGCAATGGCCTGATCGTTCCATTTCTGGCTGAAAATGGCTTCTTCGAGCGCGCTGTGTACGGCTTCGGGGTAGTCGCCGCCGCCGCCGGCAAATTGTTTGCGAATGAACTCGACAGTCTGGTTAATATCCGGGGAAAGGCCGCTGCTTTTGGTGATGTACTCGTCGCCTTTGTCGCGGTAGAAGACCGTACCCATGCGGAATTCCAGTTCGGGATTGTGTCCCTGCGCCCGGCCGATCACATCGAGCAGTTCGGTTTTGAGGTATTCGATTTCGTCGCCCATGCTGCCGGTAGCGTCGACGGCCCACACGATGTCCACTTTTTTGGAAACATTGCATTCCACCTGGATCTGGTGGCGGTTGATACCGTCTTTGGCAGGTTTGGGCTGGCCAAGGGCATGTTTTTGTCCGTTTACCCAGGCTTCGGCGCGCAGGTTGGTGTATTCTTTTTTATCAAAAAAACCGGCCCAGAGTTCGGCCTTGCCGGTGTTGTCGGTACGGGTTTCCCAGAGGATTTCGCCGGAGGAAGTGCTCAATTTTACATAAGCATCCGTCACGGGGAAATCTTCCGCATTGGTGAGCAGCACCGTGTAACGCTGACTGGGGTAGCACTGGTACGTTTTTTCGTATTCGTTGATCTCGCCGTCGGTGAGCAGATCCACCCAGTGGCGGTTCCAGTTGTGCAAGTCGTTCCATTCGCCGGCGGTAAGCAGGCCGGCGCGGGGGGCGGGCACAGTAGTGGATGGCGGCGGGGTAGTTGCAATACCTTCTACACGTTTCATCAGCATTTCCCTGGGCGCTGTTTCGCCGGAAACCGGTGCCATTTCGTATGCAACGTCTTCGACGGCTATTTCCATGGGCGCTACCATTTTGGCGGGTGCTTCCTTGTCGTAATCGCCGCGGCTGCGCTCGTCGCGTCGTTCCGAAGATTTCGGGGCAGGTTTGGGCGATTTGGTGGAAGGCGCCGATTTGGCTTTGGTACGCGCACTGCCCGACGGGGCTGTTGAGGCGGGTGTCGGTTCGCCTTCCACATCATACACCCTCGAATGCAGTTCGTCTTTCGCCATGGTGGAATATCCAACCACCACGACCTCTGAAAGTACGGCGCCCGGCTCCAATTTAAACTGAATGTTGTTTTCTCCCTGTTTTACAACCACTTCCGGAAACCGTACGGCCACGTAACCTGTGTAGGAGGCTTCTACTTCGTAGATGCCGGGCTCTAGTTCCATCGAAAATTTTCCGTCGAAGTCCGCGACGGCACCTTTGACAGGCTTTTTGTTCTGGATGACCTGAACGGTCGCCCCGATCAGCGGCTCGCCGTTCTGGGCATCATAAACCATTCCGTTCAGGGTTGTTTTATCGACAGAAGTGAACAGACCGGCTACCGCAAGCCAGCAGGAAGTGAGGAAAATTGACAATTTCATAGGAGGAGCATTTTTGGTTGGAAAAAGGTGTTCCGTGCAGGTGATGCAGTATGGATGCGGGCGGCAAAAAAAATGCATAACTACCGCAACAACTTTTTTCCCAGCCGAAACACAGCCGACCACTCCTTCCGCAGCCGGAAGTACGGCTGCTGCACCGCTCCGAATTGCCTGCGCACCCGCTCGACGGGTTGAATCATGCTGCCCAGAAAATCAAAAACCGGCAGTTGTAACACTTCGTTCGTGTACCGGATCATTTCCCGGATCAGCAAAATTCCCGCTCCAGAAGCGCGCAATTCAGGCACATCGCCGGCCATGAGCAAATACGCAGAACGCGCATCCCAGATCAGGTATCCGACCGAATGAATAGCGCCGGTGTGCCGGTCGACAGCCATAAAAATTTCACGTTGCCGATGCTCAGCCAGGGCAGCATCGAGCCGGTTCAGCAGTTCGGTAGCCACAGGCGGGCGCATACCTTTTCGTTCGAAACCACTGTTGTGGACGCGAATAAATTCGGAAAGCGGGCAGTCCGTTTTTATTTCAACCTGTTGCTGTGCTTTGGGAATTTTCTGGTTGCGGTAATCGGCCGCCATGTTTTTCCACACCTTTTCCAGGTCACCAACTTTCAGAATGTAAGAGTAGCGCGTGGTTTGTGCGAACCCTTTCCAGTAAAATGGCAGCCAGTTGCTGACCGTGTAGGGAAAATCCTGTTCGAAGGCTGCCAGTTCCGGTGGCAACAGGCCGATCAGTTCTTCCATCAAAGCGGGCTCCTTGCGCAGATTGCGCCATTCCGGCAGGACATACGGCCCCATCAAACGCGCCAGCGGCGGCATAGCCACGTACCGCCACCACCCCTTTTTTTTCAGAAAATACGGCCACACGGCTACCACCTGCCCGGCCTTTTCCAGCACTACGGCATCCCAGGCGCCATCGCCCGCGCAAACGGCATCGAGGTACCAGTCCTGCATGAACAGCGGAAAATCGGCGGGCGCCGACTGGCAGAACTGGCGGTAGAGCATTTTTTATGTTGAGGGGTTGAGAATGTTGAGGGGTTGAGGTTGTTGAGGGGTTGAGAATGTTGAGTGGGTTGAGGTTGTTGAGTGGCTGATCTCAACATTCTCAACCCTCAACAACCTCAACCCAATCAGAATCCCGTATTGATCCGCACAAAAAATCCCGTTTGCCCCAAATCATTGCGGCTGACTTCGAAGCGGGCTGTTTTGTTATAATAGGCCACCAGATCGAGCCCGAGCCCGTATCCGTACATGGCTCGGTTGACGAAGGGGTTGTTTTGGCCGTAAAAAGGGTCGTTGCTGTATCCGACATCGTTGTTGAAAGCCAGGTAAATTTTGATCGGGATCGTCTGAAAGGCCTGAATGGGAATGAATTTTCCGAGGTGATACGTCCGGTTGAAAATTTCGAGGTGAAACGCCGTTTTGATCACACCGAAATCGAGCCCGTCGGCAACGAAATACTCATATCCGCGCACAAAGTTATTACCGTATCCCAATCCCTGGTTGTTGGAATAAGGCGGTTTGCAACGGGGCAGGCTGAAACGCGCGGCGGTAACCAGTGCAAAACTCAGTTTGGGAGTCATTTTAAAATACCGGTCGTATTCGCCGTACACGCGCGTCAGGTGAAGGTCTTCCTTGCGCGTCAAGCCGTTTTGGCGCAGTTCGAACGTGGCGCGCCAGCCGCGCAGCGGGTACGGCCGTATATCGAGCCGGTCGAAAGAGAGATTATAGGTGAGGCTGACGTACCGCTGATCATTTCGGCGGCGCAGGAAATAATCCGGATTCATTTCAGCGATGGTATCGTTGATCCGGTTCTGGTGATATTCCGCGTTGAAGGTATGGCTGACGAACAATTTGGGCCGCCAAGTAAGGCCCGCGCCGATGGCCAGGCGCTGGATCATCCAGCGGTTCGGGTCGGTGTAAAACAGGATTTTATTGCCGTCGGTGCTGTAGGCAAGTTCGTGGTTGCGGCTGTACGTGACGGCGGTTTGCAGCCCCAGCGTCTGCTTTTTATTGATATTGGGATGGCGGTACGCGAGTTCGTATTTGTTGGAATAACCGAACTGGAGTTTGGTTTTCAGCAGGTCGGCCTGGCCCGAAAAATTGAGCCAGTTCAGGTCGATGCCGTAGTTGACGCGCCGCAGGGAATGGTGAAACTCTTTCCACCAGACGTTGAAATTACGGTCGGCCAGTTCGAACAGCGGCGCCGGATAAATGTACCAGCCTTCCTGTAGCCGGATTTGCAGCGTGACGTGGTTGCGCTCGTCCCAGGAGAGTACGTTGATGTTGGCGCTGGCAAAAATGCCGAGGTTCATCAGGCGCAGGCTGTTGCGTTCGAGGGTAGTGCTGAGTTCGCCAACGGAAATGGAATCGCCGGGAGAGAATTCGAGTTCGCGCAGGATCAGGTTGTCGCGCGTTTTTTTGTTTCCCTCTATGTCGATATTTTTAATGTAGACGAATACGGGCGCAACGGACAGCCCCTGCGCCGGCGCCCGCAGGAGGGAAATAGTACAAAAAAACAGCAGCAAAAAAGTCCTGATTTCCAGGCGATTACTCAATCGGCAAGTCATGCGCGGCAGTTAAAAAACCAGTTTTGGGGCAAAATTCTGTACTAAAACGCTCAAATTGCCGCCTCGTGGG
>JAKQJD010000116.1 GCA_029561355.1 Bacteroidota bacterium
AAAAAGTGCAGATTTCCATTCCTTGCGATGTACTCCCCTTTAGGGGTTGGGGGCGGCCAAGCAAAACAAACAAATCGACACTTATAAGACAGCCTCATCTCATCGTTCAATAATATCGAATGGCATGAATAATCTCTTTAAAATTTCAACCATGCAAATACAAGTCCGCCTGCTAATAGGCGCCCTCCTGTTGTGTTTCAGTTTACAAAACTGCCAGGACTCCACGCGCCCAAAGGCCGATAGTTCACAGCAGGAAACGCCCCCCAACTTACCCGCCGCTGACGGCAACTACTGGTTTCAGGGGAAAGCCGAGATAGCGCGTTACAAAGTGGAGCAGGAGCGCTATGGCGAAATGCGCTCGGCACAACAGATCATGGTATTCGTCACGGAAGATTTTTCGGCTTCCAAACAGGTCAAACTGGACGATCCTGCGGCTGCCGGCGCCGACCGGGTGCCGGTATTGAAAGTAAACCTGCTGCGCCGTTTCGTGACAGGTATTTACGATTATTCGTTGATGCTGTCCGTGTTTACACCTTTCGACCAGCAGCAACCGAAACCTTCCCTCAAGGTGACCACGACGGTTCAGGACTGGTGCGGACACGTTTTTCAGCAATACAACCGAACCGATTCCAGTTTTATGGCACAAACGTTTTCCTATTTCGAAACGGAAGGCGACCAGAAAGAGGAAGTAAAGGCCGACATACTGGAAGATGAAATCTGGACGCTTTTGCGCCTGAATCCCGCTGTTTTTGCCGATCGTAAGGCTACGGTCGTGCCATCGAGTATTTTCCTTCGTTTGCGCCATAAAAAACTGGCTGCGGAAAACGCGCGGTTCACCCTCCGGAAAGAAGACAATGCCTCTTCCCTGCGCCTGGATTTTGAAAAAACCGACCGGCACCTGGATATTCGTTTTGAAACCGCATTCCCTCACCGTATTCTCGGTTGGGAAGAAACCGTGGATACGAAACTCGTCAGCCGCGGCACGCTCGAAAATATTTCCATGCAGCAGTACTGGAGTGAACATGATAATCAGCACGAGCCGCTGCGCAAACAGATCGGACTCGAATGGTTCTAAGAGTATTTTAAGATCAATACACACGTTCGAAGTCGGGGTTATCCACCCATTGTCCCCACGACTTGTTGTACGTATGGATTTTCGGCGTCGGCTGCCCGGCGCTGTCCACAACCGGGTACCCGCGATTGACCCATTCGAATATGCTGCCGTACAGGTTGCTCACATTTTTAAAACCTTTTTTGCGCAGTTTGCGGGCGATTTTTTCCGAGCGGAATCCGATAGAACAGTACACCAGAATCGGCTGGTCTTTGGCAAGCGTGTCGAGCATTTGAAAATCGACATGATCAAATCCGCAATTCACGGCGCCTTCGATGTGGCTTACAGCATATTCTTTCGGCTCCCGGGCATCGAGGATAAACGTACCGGGCATGACATTGCGCAGCGAATCCACGTCGATAGCGGGTACGCTGAAACGCAACCACTGGGCTACTTCGCGGTCGAAAGCCGGATTCTGGCAATGTCCCTGCCGGTTGGCCGTGCTGTTATTTTGCCCGCACAGGGAAAAAGCCAGCAGGAGGGTTTTGGTGAAGAGAAAGAGGAGTTTTTGCATAGTAGTTATCAGTTATTAGTTATCAGTTATCAGGGTTGAAAATCAAGCATTTGTGTAAGGAATATACGAGTTCTGGGGTTGAAACCGGCTTCGGAGAAGCCCAACATTTGTAGAAATCACCAAGCATTACCACCGGCTTCGGAGAAGCCTAACATTTGTAGATTCCATGATGATGAACGGTGGCTTCGGAGCGTGCACGGTGTATCCATTTTTTGTTATTTTTGTTTGATAAGGAATTGAATATTAATCGTTTACAAATGTTGGGCTTCTCCGAAGCCGATTCCAACCCAAGATGCTCATTTTCACACAAACGCCTGATTTTCAACCCTGATAACTGATAACAGATAACAGATAACAGATAACTAATAACTAATAACCCCCTCACAAAATCGCCTTTTTATAAAACGAACGTATTTCCGCAGGCGGTACACCCCGGCGAAACATGGAAAATGCTTTCATGTTGGCCAGTTGCACCCGGAGCCAGCTGTTATTCCGGTATTTTCGTGCCGAAACGATCACTTCCTGCGGCAGTACCCGAAAGGAATAACGTGGAAGGGCGCGCCGCAAAAAATCGTATTCTTCCATCACCACATATTGTTCATCGTAGCCGCCGATGGCCAGGAATTTCTCTTTTGGAATGAAGAAGGTTTTATCACCACCCTGGCACCACAACCATTTATAACGGTTAAAAAAGGCATTGAAACGCAGCAGCAAACCCGGCGAATCGAACCTATACCGGTAGCAGCCCATATCGATGCCCGATGCGATGGCTTGCAGGATATCGGTGGCGAAGGTGGAAGGCGGCCAGGTATCGGCATGAACGAAATACAGAATTTCAAACCGAGCATGCCGCGCGCCGAGGTTCATCTGGGCAGCGCGGCTGCGTACGGCGCTGGCCAGCACCAGGGCGCCTGCCGATTCGGCTACGGCCTGCGACCCGTCGGTGCTGCCGCCGTCGACCACCAGTACTTCCCCTACGTCGTCCTTGCCGTTCATGATCAGATAAGGCAGCAATTTTGCCAGGTTCGTTGCCTCGTTCAATACGGGAATGATGAGTGAAATTTTTGCCATCGGTATT
>JAKQJD010000129.1 GCA_029561355.1 Bacteroidota bacterium
CCCGGCAATGCCTCCAGCGCCCGGTGCAAAACTGCGGCTTTCATGAAGTTGGGCCGGGCGCCGACGATGGTGAGGATTTTTTTCATGTTAGTTGCCGGTTATCAGTATGGCTCTCGTAGGAGGATGGGACAACGGATGAAGCGGATTTTTTTGGCCTGACGGCCATTTTATTTTTTTAACCACCAGGGCACAAAGTCACGAAGCGTGATGTCCTCCTTTTCGTTGTATAATTTTTTAACCACAAGGGACGCAAAGGGTTTTCACAAAGGACACCATGCGTGATGTCCTCTTTTAAAATTTAATAACCACAAAGGCACGAAGAGCACGAAGCGTGATGTCCTCCTTTCGTTGTATAATTTTTTAACCACAAGGGACACAAAGGGCTTTCACAAAGGACACCATGCGTGATGTCCTCTTTTAAAATTTAATAACCACAGAGGCACGAAGAGCACAACGCGCGACGTCACGCATAGTGTCTTTGTGCCCTGGTGGTTAAAAAAATAAAAACCCAGTGGTCGCCAGGCCACAAAAAAAATCCGTTGTAATCTGTAAAAATCCGTTTCATCCGTTGTTCCATCCCTCTACGAGGAAAAAGTCAGCACAAACGCGCCGTAGGGTGGACGGGTTTCGTCAAAATGACAAACCCGGCGTCTGTGCATTTACAAGGCGAAAGGCAACAAATTATTGATTTACGCCCCGCCGTACCATGCGCAACCTTTTCCACAAACCGGCAACTACAACAATCCCTACTGCAAACAACACCGCCTTGACAATATGATTCAGCCCCATTCCGATATCTTCCTCCACATTCAACACAGGCTGAAGTACAAATACCCACCAGGGCAAAGGAAAATACCGGCGCATCATCCACCAGGCGGCACTGATGAACAAGCCGTACAACAGCATGACCAGCCAGGCGCCGCCGACGCCGAAATTCACGTATGCCTCGCCGTAATGACCGATGTTGCTGCTCCAGCGCTGCCCGCTCACTCCGGAGAAACGGCGGATGTTCTCCGCACCGCCGGCCCGTTGTTTGCCGGGCGCGAGGAACCGGGGCAGCAGGGCTGCGCGCAGGTCTTCCAGCAAGGTGGCGCCGCGGGCAAAGGGCTCCTTCGCAGGCACGTAAGCCATGGTCAACGCTGTATGATAACCCTGGTTCAGCCGGTCGGTGTAATGTTGGACGATGTCGGGGCGCAGCAGATCGGCAGGATGCAGGAGGCGCTGCCCGGCGAGCGATAAAAAGATCTGCCAGCGCGGTTCGGCGGAGTGTTCGTACCAGATCTTTTGCCGGTACTCATATTTGAACGACAAAACAAACAAACCCGCCAGTGCCAGCAAGGCTGCTGCGGACAAACGGTATTTCAAAGCCACTTCCCCCGGCCGGAGCGTGTAACACAACAACAACAACGACCACACCATCAGATAGCCGAACAGGGTGGTGTGCAGCGCATCGAACAGCAGATACAACACACCCGCACCGAACAGCAGCCACCGCCGGCGCGGGTACGCCTGCTGCAAAAACAACAATCCCACCAGCCACAACTGCCCCGTGAGATACAGCGGATGTCGCAACGCGGCCGGGATATCCACCTGTGCCAGCACCTGTTGAGCCGCCAAACCTGTTACCAGTAAAAGCCAGCCCCAGGCCCGGTCATGAATGCCTGAAAAAGTGCGCGCAACGCCGGCCGGTATGCTCAATGCCAGGTTAAATGCCACCGTGCAGGGAATCGCCAGGGTGAAATAAAAACCCGCCGGCACAGCCATCACCCCCCCCGAATACCAGTCCGCATCGGCAAAAACGTAACTCAGCGCCGGCGCGATCCACATAAATACCAGGGCGACCATGCGTAGTAATACCCGCAGGTCGATGCTGCGGTCGGACTGCCGCAGGAAACACCAGCCTTCCAGTGCAAACAGCAACAAACCCGTGGCCAGGATGAGCCGCGGCTCAGGCCATAGCAGACAACACAAAGCGCCCGGGTAAGTGATTACCCGGGCGCTTGTGTTCCAGTGGAGATGGATCTGTGGTAGAATATGTGCGATTCGTGGGAGGATGGGGACGCGGATTTTGCGGATTTACATTGATTTTTGATGGCCTGACGGCCATATTATTTTTCTAACCACCAAGGCACAAAGACACAAAGCGTAGATTACACCATTCTACTCATAGAATTGGGTGAAGGTATTGGCTGTGCATATTCATTTCCCTGCTTCGCTTTACTTATCCGATGTGTAATCTACGCTTAGTGTCTTTGTGCCTTGGTGGTTAAAAAATAAAAACCCAGTGGCCGTAAGGCCACTAAAAAATCCATTTTAATCCGCACAATCCGCACAATCTGCGTCCCCATCCATCCCCGACATCACTCGTACTGCTTCAAAATATCAAACCCGCCTTCCATCAAAAATCTTTCCCGGCGGAACAGCAGCATATCCGCCTGCACCATTTCCTGCACCAGGTCGCTCAGCGGGCAGGCCGGTTGCCAGCCCAGTTGTTCGCGGGCTTTGGAGGCGTCGCCGATGAGCAGTTCCACTTCTGCGGGGCGGAAATAACGCGGGTCGACGGCAATGACTTCCTGGCCCGTTTGGAACTTGCTTTCCGGATTCAGGATAGCCGAAACGATCCCTTTTTCATCGATGCCTGCGCCCCGGAATTCCAGTTCTGCGCCCGCCTCGCGGAAAGCCATGCGGCAGAATTCGCGTACGGCCGTCGTGATACCCGTTGCCAGTACAAAATCGTCGGGTTTTTCGTGCTGCATGATGCGGTACATCCCTTCCACGTAGTCGCGGGCATGCCCCCAATCGCGCTCGGCGTCGAGGTTGCCGAGGAAA
>JAKQJD010000151.1 GCA_029561355.1 Bacteroidota bacterium
GTGCCCGATTCGGCGGATATTGCCTGGTACAAACGAAAAATCACCGTACCCGCCGCCTGGAAAGGCAAACGCACCTTCGTTACCATCGGCGCGAGCGACTGGCGCACCACCGTTTACCTCGACGGGAAGGAAATCGGCTCGCACGAAGGTGGCTACACGCCTTTTTCATTCGACCTGACACCTTATATTAGATACGGCGTGGTGCAAAACCTGGTGGTACGGGCCGACGACGTGCGCCGCCAGTTTGCGCTATATGGCAAACAGGGCTACGGAAACGCCCGCGGCATCTGGCAAACGGTATACCTGGAAAGCCGGGGAAATACCTACCTCGAAGCCCTGCACTTCACGCCCGACATAGATGCCGGGAAAGTGAAAATGACGGCTTTTTTACCTGCACCTGCGGCAGAAAATACTCCTTTCAAATTAACAATCACGGGGAACGGCCAGACGTCCATCGACACCAAAACCATCCCGAAAGGCCAAAGTGAATACACGTTCGACGTCAGTATGCCGAATGCGCGGCTCTGGTCGCTCGACGACCCGTTTTTATACGAAGTGGACGCCGTCCTCGGCGACGATGCCGTGCATTCCTATTTCGGTATGCGCAAAATATCGGTCGTCAACCTGCCCGGCACCTCGTATCCGTACGTGGCGTTGAACAACCAGCCCATATACCTCGAACTGACGCTGGACCAGTCGTACCACCCGGAAGGATTTTATACTTTTCCGAGCGACGAATTCATGAAGGAAGAAATCCTGCGCACCCGCCAGATCGGGCTGAACGGCATTCGAACGCATATCAAGGTGGACATCCCGCGTAAACTGTACTGGGCCGACCGGCTGGGCGTACTTGTCATGTCCGATTTGCCCAATTTCTGGGGCGAACCGGATGCCGCCGCGCGCAAGGAATCGGAAACGACCTTCCGGGAAATGCTGAAACGCGACTTTAACCACCCGGCTATTTTTTCCTGGATCCTGTTCAACGAAACCTGGGGCCTCACCCACAAAGTGATGAAGGGCGGCAAGGAAGAATGGGAATACCGCCCCGAAACCCAGAAATGGGTGGCCGAGATGTACCGGAAAGCCAAAATCGCCGATCCGACGCGTATCATCGAAGACAACTCCATCTGCTGCGGCCGCGGGCACACCGAAACCGACCTCAACTCCTGGCACGATTACCTGCCCGGCTGGATGTGGGAAGAACGCCTGGCGGAAATAGACAAGGAAACCTATGCCGGCAGCACCCACCATTTTGAAAAAGGCTACGTGCAGGGCAATCAGCCCAATATCAATTCCGAATGCGGCAACGTATGGGGCTACGACGGCAGCACCGGCGACGTCGACTGGTCGTGGGATTACCACCGCATGATGAATACCTTCCGGAAATACCCAAAAGTGGCCGGCTGGTTGTACACCGAGCACCACGACGTGATCAATGAATGGAACGGCTACTGGCGTTTCGACCGTACGAACAAGGAAACCGGACTGGGCGACCTCACGCCGGGTATGAGCCTGCGCGATTTCCACTCCGATTTTTACATTTCCACAGGCAACGAAATCAGCCGGAGCGTGCAGCCCGGCCAGAAAGTGAGCGTGCCGTTGTACGCATCTTTCAACTCCCCGCGCACCGATCTGGGTAGTCAACTCAACCTGCGCGTGCAAATGCATGGTTTCGATGCCATCGGCCAGGAAAAAGTGTGGCTCGATACAATGGTTCAGGTTCCGTACAAACCCTGGATGCAACAGGCGCTTCAGCCGCTTGCATTGGTCATGCCAAACGAAAAATCGGTGGCCACGCTTTCGCTCACCCTGCTCGACAACGCCGGCGCGGCCCTGCACCACAACTGTGCGCATTTTATCGTGGAAGCGCCCGTTCCCGCAGAAATAACGCTGGCAAACGGCAAAAAGGCCTTGCTCGTCAGCCGCGAGCCGAAACAGACCTCCGGCTCGCAATGGTCGCAGAAACTATGGACGGTACTCGACGGCCTTAAAGTAAACGGCGCAGGCAGCGGGTATTTCGAATACAGATTCGTATTGCCGAAAGGAACAACGGCCCTGCAATTCGAAAGCGCTTCCTTCATAGCCGAAGTATCCGCTAAAACCCTGTTTGTCAAAGACATGGAAAAAGGTATGGACACCAATATCGACTACATGCTCGGCAAAGGCACCGTTGCGCCCAGCCAGAACCCCAACGCCTACCCGATGACCGACGCTACGCCTTACCCCGGCGAGGTGTCCGTTTCCGCTAACGGGTTTTTCGCCGGCCGCTTCGAACTGCCCGACGATCCGGCCGACCATCGCGGCGTGCTGTCGTGGCATTACCAGCCGAAAGAACGCAAACTGCATGAAGCGGGCTCCTACGGCTACCGTATCTCCGCCAGCATCCCGAAAGCGGCGCTGGAACAGGCGCAAAAAACCGGCGAACTGATCATCCGCCTGGAGGTACCGGAGAGTATGGGGAGCGGTTTGGCGGTTTATGGAGATCACTTCGGTCGGTATCCCATCAAT
This sequence comes from Bacteroidota bacterium, assembly GCA_029561355.1. Lineage (GTDB taxonomy): Bacteria > Bacteroidota > Bacteroidia > Chitinophagales > Saprospiraceae > M3007. The sequence goes on from JAKQJD010000151.1 coordinate 2,509, forward strand.
CCGAGCGTACTGTTGATTCGTTATTAGTTATCCGTTATCAGTTATTAGTTATCAGGCTGTTAGCGCTTGGTTTTTGTGAAAAACTTAGCGCTAACAGCCTGATAACTAATAACTAATAACCAATAACTACAAGTGAACAAGCCGCGTCGAATACGCCTGCGGCTTCACGCTCCCCTGCGTCTGCGACTTCCCCGGTAAAAACTGCCAGGGCGTGATCTGCTTCGTCCAGTCGAAATCGTTTTTTTCGAAGTAACGGCGCCGGTACTCCTGCGGGGTACATTTCCGGTATTTTTTGAACAGGCGGTTAAAATTGGCGAGGTTGTTAAAACCAGATTTGAAGCAGATCTGGTTGATCGTCTCGTCCGTATCGAGCAGGAGTTTGCAGGCGTGACCCACACGCACGTCGATGAGGAAGTGGGTAAAATTTCGGAAAGCGAACTTGGTAAAAAAGTGGCTGAATGCCGAGTCGCTCATATTGAGTTGGGAGGCTACGTGGCCGATTTTGAGACCGGGATCGGTGAAATGTTTCAGGATGTAGCCGTACGCCACCTGGATGCGGTTGCTGTCGGAGCGCAGTGCCTGGGGGGAAAACCCTTCGCTGGCCAGGTAGGTTACTTCGGTCGATTTGGACAACATATCGAGCAGTTGCAGGAATTCCACCACGTTGGAGAAGCCCTTGTCTTCCGTGAGGTCGATCATGATGCGCATGGCTGCTTCCACGGTTTTACCCTGAAATTTGATGCCGCGGATGGATTCGCGCAGCAATTGCCGGATCTGGATAAATCGTTCTTTCTGAAACAACTGCCCGCTGAACAGGTCCATGGCAAACTGGATCGTAACAACCCGGTACGGCTGCCCGCTTTCCTGCAGGTGCCTGTCGCCGTCCCATTTGTGGTATAAATAGGGGCCGAGCAGCACGAGGTCATAGTCGGTATAACGCTCGGTGGAATCGCCGACTGTCCTTGTGCCCGACATACCTGCCACGAGGTTGAGTTCGTATTCGGGGTGGTTGTGAATAGGATAATCGAAGCCGTTGCAGACCGAATCCAGCACCACGAATACGTCCGGCGGGTTGAGCGGCGTTATTTCCCGATAGATATTCATTCCGATAATTAAATTTTTTTAAGCGGCCCGATTGCCAATTTTTAATCACTTATTACCGATTCAACCGATAATAATGTCGAATTTTAAATGTATTCATAAAAGTACCACATATTTACATAATAGTATCAGTTGCCCCCTTTTTTAAATGAGACTTTTGTCGATCTGAATAACAATCAGGTTGCCATGAGGACAGATTTTACCTTTTCAAGATTCACAAAAACAGCACTTTTTCAAGCGGTTCGTTTCGGCGAAAACGCTTTTTCCCGCACCGGTTTAAAGTCCGTGCGCGCAGGCTGTTCCCTTTTATTTTTCACTTTCATTTTATTTTCACAACAAATTGATGCACAGACCTTTGCGGTCATGGGCACGGTGCTTTCCGGTGAAGACAATCAGCCGCTGATCGGCGTAAGTGTACAGGAAAAAAGCACCGGTAAAGGTATTACGACCGACGTCGACGGCAAATTCCGCCTGGAAGTCGAATCGGGCAATGCCGTGTTGCGGTTCCGTTACGTCGGTTTCTCCGACCAGGAAGTTTCCATCGAGGGTCGCCCGGAAATTCTCGTGACCATGGGTTCGAACGAAAGTCTGTTGCAGGACGTCGTCATTACCGGTTACAAAAAGGAGATCCGCAGCAACGTATCTTCCGCTATCGCTTCCATCAAAGCCAAGGACATCGAGAAACTCGTTGTCATCGGGATCGACCAGGCTTTGCAGGGGCAGGCGCCGGGCGTTATGGTGACGCAGGTGACCGGCGCTCCGGGCGACGACATCGCCGTACGCATCCGCGGCGCGGGTACCCTGGGTAATAATAACCCGCTGTACATCATCGACGGCGTACCGACGACCGGAAATATCAACATGTTTTCGCCAGGCGACATCGAATCCATCGAAGTACTGAAAGACGGCGCGGCGGCGGCCATTTACGGCGCCCGGGCGGCCAATGGCGTGGTGCTTATTACCACCAAACGCGGCAAATCCGGCAAACCCGTTTTTTCTTTCGAAGCCTATTCGGGCATTCAGAATGCCTTTAGTTTACCCGAACTGCTCAATGCCGAGGAATACCTCACTATTCGCAATGAGGCCATCACCAATGCCAATACCCTCCGGAATCCGGCGAACCAACTGGAAACGTACGATCCCGCCGTCATCGACACCCTGCCCGACAATAACTGGCTGGACCTGGTGTTCAATCCTGCACCGATTCAACATTATGCATTGTCGGCATCGGGTGGAAGCGAGTACAGCAATTTTTACATTTCCGGAGAATACCACACGCAGGACGGCATTTTTAAAGGCCAGGCCTTCGATAAATACCAGGTGCGCTTCAATGGCGAACTGGGCAACAAGTGGTTCAAACTCGGCAACAACCTGTCGTTTTCGCACACCGACCGCAAGGTAATCGGAGGTTCGGGCGACGGATACGGCCCCGGCAACGAACTCAGCGGCATCCGCTACGCGCTCATCGCTGCGCCGGTATTTCCGGTGCGCAGAGCCGACGGCAGTTACTACAACGTGAGTTCCGAACTCGGAGACCCGACGCTTTTCGGCGACGGCAATGCCAATCCGCTGGCATTTATTGACAATACCGACTGGCACATCAAGCGCTACCGCGTGTTCGGCAACGTGTACGCCGAACTGCAACTGCTGGAGGGCCTGAAACTGCGCACTACACTGGGCGGCGATTTCGGTTTCGACCGGGAAAAACTGTTCAAACAACGCCTCTCGGCCGCTATTTACGACCCGACTTCGCTGAATGAAGGCCGCGTATTCAACCAGACGCTGGTGTGGAACAACACGGCAGATTTCCAGCGCACTTTCGGCGACCACCGCATTTCGGCGCTGCTCGGCATGGAAGCCATTCAGAACCATACGGATTACCTGGGCGCATCGGCCAGCAACTTCCGCCGCAGCGACCCGCTGTTCCGTTATATCGACGCCAGCAATGCGCAGGAACTGGGCGACGTGAACGGATCCGGTATCGCCACCGAGTGGTCGTTGCTTTCCTATTTCGGCCAACTGGGTTATACCTATAAAAACCGCTACGTGGTCAGTGGCGCCGTGCGCCGCGACGGTTCTTCGCGTTTCGGTCCGAACAACCGCTGGGGTGTGTTCCCGTCGGTTTCGGCGGCCTGGAATATCTCCAACGAACGATTTTTTGAAGATATCAACTTTGTATCCAGCCTGAAAGTGCGCGCCAGTTGGGGCCGCCTCGGCAACCAGGAAATCGGCATTTACCCATACAGTTCGCTGGTGCGCACGGGAGACCGTGTGTATATTTTCGGCGGACAGATCGTGACCGGCGCCACCATTCTTGAAACCGGCAACAGCAACATCAAGTGGGAAACGAGCACGCAAAGCAACCTGGGGCTCGACATGAGTTTCTGGGGGGACCGCCTGTCGCTGACGGCCGACCTGTTCCGCAAACAAACGGACGACATCCTGGTGCGCGTACCCGTTCCGCAAGCAGGCGGCGCGCAAAACCCGCCATACGTGAACGCCGCTTCCGTGGAAAACAAGGGCCTCGAACTGGGCCTGATCTACAAAAACAGGGTCAGGAAATTCAATTACAACATCGGCGCCAACATCAGCGTGGTGCGCAACAACGTGACCTCGCTCTCCAACAGCGAACCTATTCTCGGCGGTTTCGGCCTTTCGGACGGCGCGCTTACCAAAACGGAACCCGGCTTTCCGGTCGGTTCGTTCTTCCTGTACCAGTCGCTGGGACTTTTCCAGACGCAGGCGGAAATCGACGCCAGCCCGTTCCAGACGGTAAACACACGCCCCGGTGACGTGAAATTTGCCGACCTGAACGGCGACAACAAGATCGACGACAAGGACCGCGCACACATCGGCAATCCGTTTCCCGATTTTACCTATGGCGTAACGCTCGGTTTCAACTGGGGAAATCTCGATTTCTCCACCCTGATCCAGGGCATTTACGGCAACGACGTGTACTTCCTGTACGGCAATTTCGCTTACGAAACACAGGCGCGCGGCTTCAATTCCTACCGCGACATCCTGGACCGCTGGACACCGACCAATACCGATACCGACATTCCGAAAGTGAGCCTCGACGACCGCAACGGCAACCGCCGCCCTTCTACCCGTTTCCTGAAAGACGGCTCCTACCTGCGCGTCCGCAATATCACGCTTGGTTACAACCTGAAAGACCTGATCCATAGCAGCAGTATCGGCGGATTACGGGTGTACGTGACGGCGCAAAATGCGCTCACGTTTACCAAATACCCGGGCCTCGACCCCGAAATACAGGCTAACTCCAATGATACCCGCGGACTCGGACTTTCTTCCGACCTGGCTGTGGGCATCGACTGGGGCACCGTGCCTGCACCGCGGACGTTTATTGCGGGACTGAAAATTGAGTTTTAATTGTTGTTACTGGTTATCAGTTATTGGTTATCAGTTATCAGGGTGCTTCGCTCAAGCATGTTAAAAAAACCAGGCGCTGGCACCCTAATAACTAATAACCAATAACATATAACCAACAACCAAAAACAGCATACCATGAAATTTCATCACTATATCCTTCCCCTGGCCCTCATTTTTGCTTCCTGCCAGGGCATACTTGATAAAGAGCCGATTGCCATTCTCGACGCGGGCTCCTTTTTCCAGACGGAAGACGACGCCGAACAGGCGCTGAACGCCGCCTACCAGCCGCTCGTTTTCAGCAGCAGCAACAACAATTACTACTGGGCCATGGCCGAGGTGACGTCCGACGAAGCCATCACGGGCGGCGACGGCTCGCGGCCGGGTATTACCGAAATGGACGCCTTCACGTACACACCGCGTACGGAAGAATTCAACAGTTTCTGGAAACTGCAATACGCCGGCATCACGCAGTGCAATCTGGTGCTCGACAACATCGGAAAAATCGACATGAGCGAAGCCAGCCGCAACCGCATCAGCGGTGAAGCGCTGTTCCTGCGCGCTTTTTATTACTTTCAACTGACGCAGGTATTCGGCGACGTGCCGCTTTTCACAGCCATTGCGCCGCCCGACCAGGTGAAAGTGCCGAAAACGCCGGTGGCACAGGTACGCGCCCAAATCATCGCCGACTGCGACCAGGCTGCCGAACGGTTGCCTGCCCAGCATCCTTCTATCGATGTGGGCCGCGCTACCAAAGGCGCTGCCTATGCCTTGGCTGCCAAAACGTATTTGTACGAAAAGAACTGGGATAAAGTGGTGGAATACGTCGGCAAGGTAAAAGGCCTGGGCATTTACGCCCTGGTGCCCGACTACGGCGACAATTTCAGGAAATACACGCAGAACAACTCCGAATCGGTATGGGAAATCCAGCACGCCAACGTCGAACTCGGCGTCAGTAATTTTCTCAACCAATGGTGGGCTTCCAAAAAATATGAAGGCTATGGTTTCGCCGAAGCGACCGAATCTTTCGTACTTAGTTTTGAAGCCAACGACCCGCGCCGCAAATTCACGGTGGCCATGAACAATGAGGACTACTTCGGTGTGGTGTACAAAAACTCGTTTTCCTCCACCAAATACAGCGTTCGCAAATACCTGCAGGCCAAAGATTCCGTCACACAAAAAGCCGACGGAGACATCAACTACACGCCCATCCGCTATGCCGAGGTGCTGCTGTGGGAAGCGGAAGCCCTCACCGAACTGAACCGGGTGGCGGAAGCGCAGGCGCCGCTCGAGCAGGTGCGCGCCCGAGCCCGCGCACAGGCGACCGATCCGGCGACTGCGCTGCCGCCTGT
>JAKQJD010000163.1 GCA_029561355.1 Bacteroidota bacterium
CGTCCCAGCCAATCCTTAAAATCCGCCATGCGGTCGCCACTGACGAATACTTCGTGGCGTGCCTTGGGGGCAAGTTCCAGTTTTAATTTTCCTTTAAAATGCGTCAGAACGGCCTGAATGGATGAAAATCCCACCAAAAACTGTCGGCTGGCACGGAAAAAATGCTGCGGATCGAGGAGCGTTACCAGTTTATCCAGACTGAAATCGATGGGCAGGTGCTGCCCTTCCTGGGTGACCAGGAACGTGATCTTTTCATCGGAATAAAAGTAGGCCACCTCACTCGTCTCGATGCTGCGGATCTTGGTGCCCACGGTAATCATAAACCGCGTTTTGTATTCCGGCGCACGCTGCCCGATGTATTGAAGCAGGGTATTAAAATCGGGTTTGGAAAACTGCTCTTTAATGGCTTTGTATTTGTCCAGCGCAGCCATCAGTTCAACCAGATTCACCGGTTTGAGCAAATAGTCGATGCTGTTTACTTTGAAAGCCTTGATCATGTATTCGTCGTAGGCCGTCGTAAAAATGACCGGTGCGGTCAGCGGCGCCAGTTCGAATATTTTGAAACACAGATCGTCTTCCAGGTGAATATCCATGAATACCAGGTCGGGCATTTCATTTCGGCGCAGCCATTGCACCGATTCCGCAACGGACGGCAGGGTGGCAAGTACCCGGATGCCGGGATCGCATTTGAGCAGCATACCTTCCAGCCGTTGGGCGGTGAGGTTTTCGTCTTCAATGATAATGGTGTTCATATTGTTGCTATGCAAAAAGAAGGGACTTGGTTGTGTGTCAAAGGGATTAAAAGAAGGAGGGCATTATTACTGGATCAGCATGGTTTCGGTAGCCACGCCCTGTTCGGTGGCTATACGGTAAAAATACATACCTGCCGGCAAATTTCCAGCATCTAATTCCATTTCATGTTTACCAGCGGGTAATGTACCGCTCCAGAGGGTGCGCACCAGTGCTCCCGAAGCATTGAAGACCGAGATTTCAACTTTGCCAGATAGTGGCAGATGAAACGGAATAAGGGTGCTTGCGGAGAACGGATTCGGAAAATTCTGACCCAGTTCAGGGCCGCTTGTAGCAGGAATTTCGTCGACAGGCGTGGTCGCAGCCATTCGCCAGAGTCCGTTGCCATGTGCAGCATACAGGCTGCCGTTGTGAAATGCCAGATCAAAAGCGGCGCTTCCGGTCAGTGCAGGCTGGAAACTGTTCCAGGTTTCGCCCGCATCGTCGGTATACCGCATAAAACCGGCGCCGGAAGGTTTGATGAGCAGCGCCAGCACCCGGTCTCCGTTTTTGGTAAAACGTGCCGAACCGATAAAACCGACGCCGGGGTTAAATGGCGTCCAGTTGGTGCCGTCATCTGTGCTGCGGTATAATCCGCCGTTGCCGGCAGCCAGCAGTATTTCGCCCTGTTGAATGACACCCAGAAAAGAGTTGACTTCCCCGCCAAACTGTGCGAAAGTCGCTTCTTTCCAGGTATCGCCCGGGTAGGCTTGCAGCGCCATCGTGCCGTTTCCACCGGCGCCCGCAAACAGTTTGTCGTGGATGTTGGTGATACTTTCCACATTACCCCAGTGCATATTCTGATTGTATGCGCTCCAGGGGCTGTTGATCACCGTATTTTTTACAAAAACGCCGGAACCGTAGGTACTGGCATACAAACTGTCGCCCCGAACGGCGAGCCCGGAAATATCCTCCGCCCCCGCGCCTGCAAGTCCGGCGTTGTCGGCCTGCCAGGTATTCCCGTGATCGGCACTGCTCCAGATGCCAATATCCAATGTGCTCACATACAATCGGTTGTGGCAAACCTGCACGGCAGTGATATAGTCGAGCGCAGGTTGAATAACCGAAGTGCTATCCCAGGTATTGCCATTGTTCAGGCTGAAATAAAGTTTGTTCAAGCCGGCCACGTAAAAAGTATCGCCCTGCGTGTAAAGCACCGACATCTGCGTCGAGGGCAGTTCATTTACCCTTTGCCATTGTTGAGCATTTAGACTCCATGAAAGAAAAAACAGGCTGAGTAAAATGATTGTTCGAAATGAGTTAATTGTGTTCATGTTTTCAAGTTGATTTAATTGTCGAGTAAAGGGATTTTTACCAGGAATGCATCTTCGCATTCGCCGGCGCGGACAGCCCGGTCGGTCAGGAGTGCATACCGGTTGATAATATTGGCGAGGCCGGTACCGGTGGAGGCTTCGCGTTGCGGGCGCAGTTGCAGCCGGTTTTTCACCAGCAGGAAATCTCCTTCGATGGAAATTTCGATTACAAGCGGTTCTTTGAGCGACATGCGGTTGTGTTTCACCGCATTTTCGATGAGCAATTGAAGGGTCATCGGTGCAATTTTGTAGCGGTCGAGCGCCTCTTCGGGCAATTGAGCCTGCAGGTCGAATTTGTTTTCAAACCTGATTTTCAGCAGAAAAAAATAGGAGCGGATAAACTCCAGTTCGGTGCGCAGACTCACTAGCGACTGTTCTTTTTGTTCCAGAATATAGCGGTACGAGCGCGACAACTGGTCGATGAACTGTTCCGACAAATCGGGATTGACGTGCACCAGGGACGAGAGGATGCTCAGGCTGTTGAACAGGAAATGGGGGTTCACCTGGGTCTTCAGCAGGGCTATTTCATTGAGGAGGCGTTGTTTTTCGAGGTATTCGGCCTTGTTCTGGAAAATCTGGGAGTTTTTTCTGAAGTACAGCATTCGGCCCCAGAAGGCCAGTGCCAGCGCCAGTAAGACCAGTCCGGCGACCAGCACGATGTTCAGAGTGCGGTTTTTGCTGCGCACTTCGTTCTGGTGCACCACTTCGATTTTTAGTTTTTCTTCTTCATTTCCAAGGCTGTCGGCCATCACCTGGCGTACAAATTCCATTTGTTCGAGGCGGCGGTTTACCTCTTCTTTTTGCAGGCTGTCGTTCAGGTTTCCGAACTGCTCGTGAAACGACAGGGCGGCTGCCACGTGCCCCAGGGCTTTGTGCGATTCATACAGGCAATCGCAGGCATTTCGCTGCGGGCGCAAACTTTCCAGGCGGCGGGCGAGTTGCAGCGATTTCTGGCACCAATCGATGGCTTTGTGGTAGTTTTTTTCGTTTTGTGCCAGCACACCGAGGTTATAGTAAGAGTCAATGAGTCCGGGTTGCTCGTCCATTTTTTCCTGGATGGCCAGGCTCAACTGATAGTATTCCAGCGCCTTATTGTACTGGCCCTGCTCTTTGTACAACTGCCCGATATTGCCGTACACCTTCGAAAGTCCTTGCTGGTCGTCCAGTTCTTTTCGAAGGCGGATACTTTTGCCGTAGTATTCCAGTGCTTTGGTAAATTCTCCCTGCGAATTATACACCGAACCGACATTGTTGTACGCCAGTGCGGTGCCGTATTTTTCACCGAGCGCTTCGTGTTGTTCGAGGCTTTTCCGGTAATATTCCAGCGCTTTGGGCAAGTTTCCGAGGTCATTGTACAACAGGCCTATATTGTTGTTTGCATTGGCGATTCCACCTTTGTCGTGCAGTTGTTCCTGAATAGCCAGGTCTTTTTCGTAAAACTCCAGGGCTTTTACGCCGTTACCCAGGTTCCTGTAAATCAATCCGATATTATTGGAAATGGCCGCGATGCCCCGCAAATCGCCCGCTTCCTGCATGGCAGCCAGCCCTTTTTGATAACTGGCCAGCGCCCGGGCGTATTCGCCGCGGATGTTGTAGGTGGAGCCGATCACGTTCAGGGCTTTTGCCTGCCATTTCTTGTTATTCACCTGGAGGGCAAAACGCAGTTCCTTTTCCGCCAGCAGGTAAGTCGAGTCCGGTTTGCGGTACAACAGGCTCCATGCAATCGTCTGAATCGCTTTCATCCTTGCCGTGTCGGGCTGCGTCGTGTCGTTCCACACCTGCCAGAGGCTATCGGTGTTGACCGGCTGTGCAAACAGCGTGGCGCAGCAAAGAGACATAACAAGGAGAAAGGCAATTTTTTTCATCTGTATAAAATCGGGATGCGTATTGGCGCCGAATGGTACCGGATGCTGCACCCAAAAGTAACAAATATGTTTTTCGTGCTTTGATGAAACAAAGATGGCAGCAGGGATTTACAGTACGAAATCCGGGTAGATGAATGCCGGAATGTTCCGGAGGAATGGCAAAAAAGAGAGGATGAATTTTCCGTTCATTAACCGGGCTTTTAGTGGTGGCATGGGATTATAAACTTGAAGCAGTTTGTATTGCGAACGCAATACAAACTGCTTCAAGTTTATAATCCCATGCCACCACTTGGTAAATAAGCGATATTCCTCAATAGTGGTACTCCATCACCAATTCGCCGGAGGGTTTTGTGGTGCGCCTGCTCACCGGCACACCGTCGGCATTGTATTCATATTCATTGAGGGTGATCACCGGCGCTTCGCCCGTTCGTGTGTGGATTTCCCGGCGCGGGTTATTGATCTGGAAACGCATTTGCGGCAGGTACGGATACCGCATCATCCAGCTGGTCGGGTTGATTTTGTCGTCAAAATCCTGGTACTCCACCTTTTCCAGCAGACGGTATTGTTGCAGACTGTCCCGTTCATAGGTTTCAATCAGGTTCAGGTTGCCCTTGGCATCGTAGGAAAAAGCGTGTTTGTACACATCGTCCGGATCTCCTGCAATACCGGGAATTCGCCAGTGTTCCTCCGAAACGCGGCCGTTCCGGTACCGATACGTCAGTTCATTCGAGATGGCGCCGCCGGGGTACAGTTCCTGCGTTTTATCTATGACGTTGCCGTTGTAAAAATACTTCGCCGAAAAACCGTCGGTCGTTGTAATTCCCGACGGCCTGTCCTGCGCATCGTATTGAAAATTGTAGGTAATGGTCCGGATTTGCGTGGGATCGCCTTCTACGAATTGCCATTGGGACGTTAATTGCGAAACCTGTCCTTTGACATTGTAGGAAAAACTCTGGTGGTCCTTTTCCGCCCACCAAAGCAGCGTTACCAGCGCTTTGTCAGGCAAAGGATTCGGCAGTTGTTGCTGGGGTGGCAGGGAGTCGGATGGTTCTTCCGCCGGGTCGGGGCGGCATCCGGCCAGCCCGGATAATACCAGCAGCAGGAAAAAAACCGGTTGAAAAAAGGAATGTTTCATAGTCTTTTGTGTTGAATTGGAATAGGCAGGGGGGCATGCCTGTCCAATGGTTTTTAATGTTTTAAACCGCGTTCAGGAGGGTGTTTCGTTTTTGGTGTTTCGTAAAAGGTTAACAGTCAAACACATACTAAATACCAAACACAAAAAACCAAACACCCTCAATTTCAGCGCAGGGGCCGCATATCCACACTTTCCACATCGTGGCGCAGCAGCAACCCGGTAGCGATGGCCGCAATCACGGTGCGCGTTTCGGCATCCTGATTCGGATCGATCCAGACGCTGCCTTTGTTCAATGTGGAAACGGCGCCCACTACCCTGCCCTCTATCAGGAATTCGTGGCCGACGACGGTCACGTCCTTCAGCCAGTCGGGCTGGCCTTCAATGCCGCGCATGGCTTCGATGTCGATCTGCCGGCCGCCGCATTGTGCGAAACCGGCCGAGGCCTTTTCATGCATGAAATCGCCGCCGGGGTTGTGGATGATAAAATCCCAGTTGCGGCCGTCGATGGAAATATTGCCGGCAAAGAAATTCCGGTAGTCGATCGGGATGCCGAAAAAGTCGCGCACCAACTGGATTTCCGTGCTCTTGAACTTGCTCACGCAGGCTACTTCCGCGGCCAGGTTTTCCGGGCCGAACTGCGTGTAACTCAGTTTTTCCTGCGCTTTCTGAAAACGAATAATGAACGGAACGTCGTAGCCTTTGGTCCAGCCGCGGCGCACCTTGCCGGTGGTGTATTCGCCGTATCGGATCACCTGGCCGATTTGCAGTCCGTTGCGGCCCTTGACAGGCATACGAACAGCATCGAGCGAAGGATCGATCATGACCTCCGGGGTATGGCAGGCAAACAAACCGGTGAGGGCGACCAGTGCAAAAATGAGGATTGGTTTCATAACAGTTAATTTAGTTTTTCTCCGATAGACACGGGGCAAATCGAAGAGGTTGGCGACAAACAGCAGCCTTATATTTTGCTTAACCTTTTGTGTTTACGGAAAGTGAAGGGGGGCGTTTTCAGAGCATGTTCGGGATTTTTTTGCCGGTCAAAAACCCCGAACGCGCTCTCGAAAAATTACTGTTTGACAACTTTTCCACGGTACGTATCGGCACCCTGTTGCGCAAGGAAAGTGTAGGCGCCGGCAGCCAGTGCGGAGATATCTATAAACTGGCCGGGCTGCATCTCTCGGGACTGTACCAGTCGGCCGGATTGATCGAAAACCTGTACCGTACCGGCTTGATGCAGGTCCAGTTGAACCGTTCCGGTGCTCGGATTTGGCCAGGCGCGCAGCGCAACACCATTTTTCGGCTCCGGATCTACGGCCGTTAATCCGCTATAGTAAAAGATTTTTTTGGTATCCAGAATCCAGTCGAACAGGTCGTCGTTCCAGTTAAAATGCCACTCCATGTACAGGTTTTCGTCCTGAACATAGGAATACGCGATGCGTTCCTTTACATCCCAGGCATTGGGCTGAATGTGCACGATTTCCTTTCCCGCCAGGCGTTGTTCATTGTCGTAGAAGTAGTCGGTCGTTTGGAAAAGTTGAAAATTCTGCTGTTCCAAGTCCCAGATAAAGTTCATTTCCTTGCGAACGGCGCCGAAAAGCGTGTAGGCAATATTCCTGCGGCTGAACGGGTAAACATCCACGCCATCGGTGTCGTAGGTCGTCACCTCGATGGGCTGGTGGTTCAGGTAAGTCAGTTCGGTTTTCGAGGTAGGCGTTTCTTCTCCGTCAAATATGCCCGACTCCTCGATCAGGAAGTTGTCGCCATTGGCATCGTAGGAATATCTTTCCCGGAACATAACGGGGCTGCCCAGGTACGCCAGTGTGGTTAAACTTTCCATCAACCGGTCGCCATCAAAAGAATTGCCGACTGTCATGATCGTATTCCAGGTACCGGAAGCGGTGTCCCAGACTGATGTGGCAAGGGAGTCGATCAGTTCGTGCGAGTCGCCATGCGGATAAATTTCGAGGTAAGAGTCGAACTGGTAATCCTGGGTTTCGGGGTTCCAGATTTCAGCAATTATTTCCACCAGGCGCTGCTGGTCGTCGGCTATATACGCCACACGGTTCAGCGGCAACCATAAACCGTCGCTGTAATAGGAATTGATTTCCACTTTGGAGTCGGAAAACGGGTACAGGTACCGGGTCCGGAAAGCGGGGGTACTGTCGCCTGTTTCAGAATTGTATTCGTGGAAGGTTTTGGTGGAATCCAGTTGGAGAGCGTTCCGTTGCTGCAAAGCGCCCGTTTTAGGGTGTCTGTCTGAAACGGTAGGCATTTCAAAACCGGCGCGGTGCATAGCGTTCACCAGAGTATAGGTCCAGTTTTCGGCATAGGGCCTGACCGCAGCGGGGAGCGATCTTTGGGAAAAAGCCAATTGGCTCCCCAGCATTGTCAGGAGGGCAAAGAGGATTGTTTTTGCTTTCATAACTTGTTGATTGTAAACTTTTTAATGGATTGTTTTCAGGCACAAATGTGTCCGGACATTCCAAACAAGTCAAATTACAAGTTACTGAAAGGCCTTTTCGGCGGAATGAACCGCCGAAAAGAGGTGATGAATCGTTCCTATATTATTGCGGTTTGTCCCAGTTGAACATCCAGTGGATACCGAACTGGTCGGTCAGCATGCCGAAACGGGCGCCCCAGAAAGTATCTTCCAGCGCCATGGTGATCGTAGCGCCTTCGGAGAGTTTATTGAAAGTTTCGAGTTGTTCGGCTTCGTTGTCGAAATTCAGCGACAGGGAAACCTGGTTGCCGCCCATAACCGGGTGACCGGGGTTCTGGTCGCTGGCCATCAGCAGAATATCGCCGGCGCGCATCGTGGCATGCATCACGCGGTTTTTGTGCGATTCGTCCGTTTCGACCGGTGCGTCTCCGAAGTACTGGATTTGTTCGATGCTGCCACCCAAACAGGCGGCGTAAAAATTCATGGCCTTTTCGGCAGTGCCGTCGAAGGTGAAGTACACATTGAGTTGTTTCATAAACTTAGATATTGGTTTAAATAGCAGGGCAAAAATATTTATTTTGTTTTATTTTTAACAACTTTTTTAAAACATTTTATATTAAATTTTTCTAACAAACGGGATTCCCTGCCCTTCATGGGAAAACCCCGATTACCGCCCGCACGGCCTGTTTCTTTTTACCTCTTTTATATATGTCTGGGAGTGTGATGGTGTCGCCTGCATCGTTCACCACCTGCAGATCGTACCGGAACGTCACTTGCGTGCCCAGCGGAGCGGAATAATAGAAACGCCAGGCATCGGCCTCTCCCAGACCGATGCAGCCGTTGGAATAGGCTTTTTCCAGGGTATTCGGATTGGTAGTCGGGTGAATCATCTGGCCATACCGCATGCCGTCGAGTTCCACTTCCGTCCACGGGATCTGCGGCATCAGCGTCACAACGCCGTCGTCGCGCCGGGTGTGCGTAAATTTTTTGCCATCGACGGGATTGACGAAAACGGGATAACGGTTGATCCGGATCACGGAACCATTTCCGGTTCTGGTGCGCAGATCAACCGAATGGCCTGCCTCCGCAAGAAAACGAACGCGGTTTTGCCCGACCCGCACTGGAAAAACGTATACGACTTTACCATATTCCAGAATACGCAACCTGAATTCCGGGATATTCACATCGATACTCGTATGATCGATCCGGTCCTGCAATGCGACGGCAGCCATCGAATCGGGAAAAAACAGGGTATCACCCCGGTGCAGGATGCATTCGTCCGTCTGCACCCATACCGTATCGCCCAGGGCTTTACGACGGTAGTAATCCGTCTGTTGCAGCGTGTCGATCATCCAGGGATTGGCCCGGACCAGGAGATGCTCGCTCAAGGGGTACGGCACGCGGGGCTGGTAGTCTGCCACGACTTTCTGAAGAAATTTAAAATAGGATCGGACGGAAATATTTTCCGGAACAAGAAAAAATAAAAGTTCAGGGACAGAATCCTTTCTGGTGTCGGATGATGGGGAAGGCGGTATGCTTTCCGTTTGCGATGCGGAGCCCGGAAGGAATGCATCCTTGCGCACAAAAAGTATAAATACGCCGAAAAGAAGGATTAACAATGAAATTTTGCGCCGCATATTTCCAGAATTGAGGTGAGCAAAAATCCCGCTGTCCGGAATCGGAACAGCCGTACACAAAGATAACCGGCAGCGAATCACTCCCCTCCCGACGAAAGTCATCCTTCCTCCTGACGTGGGTCATCCCGGTAAAAATGTGCACCGTCCCATCTTGCACCCGGTTTTTAAACAACACCACCCGGTAAGATGAAGATCATGTTATTACTCATTCTGTTCAGCCTGACCATTGCAGCAGGTTTCCTGCTGGTGTACCTGTGGGCTGCACGGAACGGACAATTCGACGACGATTACACGCCGGCTGTCAGGATCCTGTTTGATGAGCCCTTGCAGGGAAATCCGGAGAAAATTGCGGAGCCGGTTCCCACTCCTGTTGAATCAATACAATCAAAATAAAGCGAAGTACCTAATTCACTCTTTATGAGCAACATACAAAAATTTCAGTACGACAATCGGATTACGAGGGCCTTCGGAACGGCCTCGTTTATCTGGGGGGTAGTGGGAATGTTGGTAGGGCTGATTATTGCCCTGCAACTGATATTCCCCGTCCTCAATTACGGCCCCTGGTTCACATTCGGACGTTTGCGTCCGTTGCACACCAATGCGGTGATTTTCGCATTTGTGGGTAACGGTATTTTTATGGGCGTGTACTACTCCCTGCAACGGCTTTTGAAAACCAGAATGTGGAACGACAAACTCTCCTGGATTCACTTCTGGAGCTGGCAGGTAGTCATTCTGTGCGCCGCATTGACCCTGCCTATGGGTCTTACGACGAGTGCAGAGTATGCCGAACTGATCTGGCCGATCGACATCCTTATTACATTGGTGTGGGTCGTGTTCGGTATTAATATGTTCGGTACGATCCTGACCCGCCGGGAAAGCCACCTGTACGTAGCGATCTGGTTTTATATCGCAACCTGGGTGACCGTCGCTGTGCTGCACATTGTGCGCAGTATCGAATTGCCGGTGTCTTTAACCCAGAGTTATCCTTTGTTTTCAGGTGTGCAGGATGCGCTCGTTC
>JAKQJD010000164.1 GCA_029561355.1 Bacteroidota bacterium
GTACGTGGCCGAGGTGAATCGCATTTTGAGATACGATAACATCGAAAAATGTATCGATGCGCTGGCAAAAGGCGAAACGACCTGTCCGCAACCTGTCACCGTTTACGACAAATACCCCACCGAAGCGCACCACGGCTGGAAATACGTCGCATTCGGCCCCGACGGGAAATTGTACATTCCCGTAGGCGCTCCCTGCAACAATTGTGAATCGAAAGACTCTATTTTTACAACCATCACCCGGCTGGATGTGGACAAACCCGGCGCCCGCCCGGAAATTCTTGCAACGGGTATCCGGAATTCCGTCGGATTCGACTGGCATCCTGCCACCGGCGAACTATGGTTTACCGAAAATGGCCGCGATATGATGGGCGACGACGTACCTCCCTGCGAACTCAATCGCCTGACTAAAACGGGGCAACATTTCGGTTATCCTTTTTGCCATGGCGGCAATCTTGCCGATCCGGAATTCGGTAAAAAGCACCCTTGTTCGGATTTTACGCCGCCCGTTCAAAACCTGGGGCCGCACGTGGCTCCGTTGGGGATGAAATTCTACACGGGGAAAATGTTCCCCGATACATACCGCAACCAGGTTTTTATTGCCGAACACGGTTCCTGGAACCGGAGTAAAAAGATCGGCTACCGGATTTCACTGGTCAAGCTGGACGCGCAAGGCAAAAGCCTGGGTTATTCCACTTTTGCCGAAGGCTGGCTGAACGGAGAAGATGCCTGGGGCCGTCCGGTAGATGTCGAACTGATGCCCGACGGATCGATGCTCGTTTCCGACGACGAAGCGGATGCGATTTACAGGATCTGGTATGACGGGAAATAGATTTCATTGTAACAGTTTGGCTAGCAACACGATTTGCCCCAGATGGTAGGCATCGTGCTGGAGAATGCCATGAATATGTTCGTAATACGTGAGGCCGTTCACGGGGTATGCATTGTCCAGTTGGGAAAGGTCCAGGTTTTTCAAAAAATCCATCCAGGCCGACTGGGATTCAGTCAGTTCGCGCAGGGTACTTTCCCAGGCAATGCCCGAGGTATCTGTGACGGGAACGATGTAGTTGTTTGCAGGTGTTTTCAACACTGATCCCTGCACGCGCTGCAATACATTTTCCCGCCAGCGAATCAGATGGTTCACGATTTCCCAGATGGTATTGCAGGAACCTACCCGTTGCAGCGCTTTTTCGGCCGGGATGTTTTCCAGCACGCCGCTGAGCGTTACATCGATCCATGGATGGCCGTTGTAGAGGTTTTGGAAGAGGGCGCTGAGTCGCTGTTGGTCGGTCATGGTTGAAATCTGTATTTGTCGGATTTGGCCTTGAAATATGCTTGTCAAATGGCTAAAATACGGCAAAAAATCTGGTTTACATCCACAACCATTCCATCATTTTTTTGAATTCCCGTGCCCAGAAAGTTTCGCTGTGCCGCCCGCGGTCGCGAATGATCACGCGGATCTGGTGGTCGTCGTGCCCGCTGTTTTTTAAAGCCCAGTACAGGTTTTGCAGGGTGGATTCCATGCTGCGTTGTTCGGTCTTGCTGCCTGCAATATAGAGCCTGCTT
>JAKQJD010000184.1 GCA_029561355.1 Bacteroidota bacterium
TCGTTGGGCTTTTTGATCGATTGCAGGAAGATCGTGCGCGGGTTTTCCTTGCTGGTGAATACGTCGAGCGCCCAGTCGCCGTTCGTGCTGACGAGACCGTTGTGAATGCCCTCGTCGCCGTTCAGCCGGGTGGTATTTCCGGTTTTCAGGTTAGCGGCATACACGTATCGGTTCAGGCCTGTTTCGTCGGCCACCTGGTAATAGCAGTTCTCTCCTTTCGTGTCGAAGCCGTAAAAATTGACCACCGGCATGGCGCCTTTGCTGATCTGACGCACTTCCGTGCCTGCCAGGTTGCAGAGATACAAATGGTTGTAGCCGTCGCGTTCACTTTGCCACAGGAACTTGTCGTTGCTGCCTGGCACAAATACGGCCGGTTTTTCGGGCTCCACCCATTTGTCGTTGGTTTCTTCAAAAATAGTTTTGACGAACGCGCCCGTAGCAGCATCGAATTGCTTGAGCCACATGTGGTTCTGCTCGCGGTTGACGACGGCAATCAGAACATATTTATCGTCCGCCGACCAGGCCACGTTGGTCAGGTATTGCTCAGCGGGTTCGCCGGTGTTCAGGTAAATTTTCTGACCGGTCTGCGTATCGAAAACCCCGACCGTTACATGGTGGCTTTTCGAGCCCGCAAACGGATAACGGATCTCGCGCACCTGAGCGGGCATGGAATCCAGTACGTAAATCGGATACTGGGTCACCATACTTTCGTCCATGCGGTAAAAAGCCAGATAGCGTCCCACAGGGCTCCAGAAGGTGCCCTTGTAAATGCCGAATTCTTCGCGGTGTACACTTTTGCCGTACACGATACCGGGTCCTTCGCTTTTGGCGACGCTCAGTTCCTTGCCCCCGGCATTCACCCAGAGGTCATTTTCTTTGGTGTAGGCTATGTTGTAGGTTTTATCGTGAATGTCCACGTTCTCGGCATCCACAGGATATCCGTTTTTTCGTTGAACGCCCTGCGTGAGGGAGTAACTAAAAATCTCTTTTCCGGTATTGAACGTGAACTGATCGGCATTAACCCAGGTAATAGCGGGAATGCCTTCCAGAAACGAAACGCCGAGTTTGGCGAGCCCTTCATTTATTTTGGGCAATACGTCCAGCGTATCCGTTTTTAGTCCGGGCGCTTGTACGCGCACGATCTTGCCGGCAACGATGTGTGAGAACTGACTGGTTTCAGGAACCCATTGCAATTGTTTCAGGTTGGCGGGAGCCAGCACCGTCCGACCTTTCATGATCGCGTCGGACATGGATATCTTTTGCTGGGCTACGAGGGCAAGGGGGGCGAAAAGGCCGGGCAATAAAAGGAAGAGCCCGATCCTTGCAATACATTTTTTCATGTGCAAGCCGGTTAAAATGGCGCGCAAAAGTAAAAAGCGTTTGTTTTTCCGGGCTAATAAATCGGCGATTGCAACATTTGGCGGGTAAAGGGCAGGAAAACCCAGGCAAAGTGCAGGGCAAAAAAAATGAGGCAGTGCCACCACAGCACTACCTCAGCCCTAACCAAATAAAACCAAATTATTCTTGATGCAAATTGCTTTCTGCTGACAAAGATAAGGCGCTTTGTGTAGAACTTACAAGAAGATTGAAAAAAATCTTGAAAAAAAATTTGTGGAGCCACTTCAGATATTGTGAAAAATAAAAAAAACTTTGGGCGCCTGATTTGGCAAATGAAAAAAATTGCCAAATCATCTTCTTGAATTGAAGAAAATGCATGGGTGTTCTTAAAACATAATTTTATTTGTTTGGAAATATGAAGAATTTCAAGTTTTGCGATGCGGGCCGCTCTTGGGTGGCCCTGACCCTTATTGTTTTTTTTACACACCCTGTTGATATTATTGGCCAGCAGGCCAAACCGGATGCCGACGCCTTGTTTTTGGATAAAATTTATGATCAGACCCTGACCGACAGCCGCTGCTACGACTGGCTCGAACACCTGAGTTTGAAGATCGGGCATCGCCTGAGCGGCAGCCCCTCCGCCGCAAAAGCCGTGACCTGGACCCGCTCGGTACTCGATACGCTCGGGCTCGACTCCGTCTGGTTGCAACCCTGTATGGTGCCGCACTGGGTTCGGGGACAAGCGGAACAGGTTCGGGTCGTCGGCTCCCGCAAACAGGGCACCTCCGCCTTGTCGGCACTGGCGCTGGGTGGCTCGGTGGGCGGCAACCTGAGCGCAGCGGTGGTGGAAGTGACGGACTGGGACCAACTGGAGCAGTTGGGCACAGCAAAATTGCGCGGCAAAATCGTTTTTTACAACCGCCCGATGGACCCCACGCAAATCCGCACGTTCGACGCGTACCGCATTGCCGTCGACCAGCGGGTGAGTGGCGCTGCGCGGGCTGCCAAATTCGGAGCGGTCGCTGTGCTGGTGCGCAGCATGAGTCTTCGCCTCGACGATTTTCCGCATACCGGCAGCCTGCACTATGATACGGCTTATACAAAAATCCCGGCAGCCGCCATCAGTACGAAGGCCGCTGAAAGGCTCAGCCGTGTGCTGAAAGACGAAGGCAAGGCGACCGTTTCTATCCGCATGTTCTGCCGCACCCTGCCGGATGCACCTTCATTTAACGTAATTGGCGAGATCCGGGGATCGGAACGCCCCGGTGAGGTGATCGTGGTCGGCGGCCACCTCGACAGTTGGGATGTTGGACATGGCGCACACGATGACGGCGCCGGCACCATGCAAAGTATGGATGTGCTGCGGATACTTAAAAAAACGGGCTACCGGCCGCGCCACACCATTCGTTGCGTCCTGTTTATGAATGAAGAAAACGGCCTGCGCGGTGGTCTGAAGTATGCCGAAGAAGCGAAGCGGAAAGGCGAAATTCACCTGGCCGCCATTGAAACGGATGCGGGCGGATTTACGCCGCGCGGATTTAATTTCGACGCGGAAGACAGCGTATTTGATGCTTTTTATGAAAAAGTAAAAGCCCTGGAACCGTTTTTCAGCCCGTACGGATTGCAATTTTCAAAAGGCGGTTCCGGCGCAGACATCGGCCCGTTAAAAGATTTGAAAGGGCTGCTGAGCGGTTATGCACCGGATTCGCAGCGGTATTTCGATTACCATCACAGCGCGGATGACACGTTCGACAAGGTAAATAAGCGCGAACTCGAACTCGGGGCAGCCAGTATGGCGGCACTGGTGTATTTACTGGATAAATACGGACTCTAGGAGCATGTTGAGATTTTCCTGTTTTCGCCTCGGCATAAAAATCTCAGCATGCTCTAAAAACTTCTAAAATCCGGACACGTTCTTGAATGTTGACAGCGTTTATCACCATGCTCTCGATCCAAGCGTCTACTTTTGCCGCCGCAAATCAAAGATATATGTCCAGATTTCGTGTTTTTTGGCTTCTCAGCCTGTTCCTTTCAACAGCCGCACTCGTTTCGGCTCAAAAACCGGCCGAAATAAAACGATCTGCCGAACGTGCTTACGACAATGCGCACTGGCAGGAAGCGCAGCAGTTTTTTAGTCAGTACCAGGCGCTCAAGCCCGGTGAAATGGATGTGCTGACCAAACTCGGCATTTCCTACTACCACCTGCACGTGGCCGATAAAGCCCGGCAACTGCTCGAATACGTAGCCTCCCGCAACCCCGACAGCAAGGATGCGGACCTGTTTTTTTACCTGGCCCGAACCCTGCACGGGCAGGCCGAATATGAAAAAGCGATTACAGCCTACAAGTCGTTCCTGCGGGTAGCATCGGGCGGCCATCCCTTGCGTGCAGGCACGCCCGACAACATACGGCGTTGTCTGAGCGGACTGATGATGCACCCCAACGATGCGGTCGCACTGGTGGAAAACCTGGGTAACCATGTGAATACTCCCGGCGATGAATTTGCGCCGCTGCTTTCCGTCAACCACAGCGACCGATTGTATTACTCGGCGGCGCGTGAAGGTTGCGTGGGCGGGCGCCGCAACGACGAGGGGTATGAAGACAATGAAAAAGGCCATTGGTGCAGCGATGTTTTTGCTGCGCAGTTCAATACGGCCGGTTGGGAAACCACCGGAAATCTGGGCGGATTGCTCAATACTTCCCGTTTTGAAATCGGGCTCGGCTTCAACGAAACCGGCCAAATCCTGTACTTCTATCGTGGATTCACGCCCTATGGCGGCGAAATTTATGCGGATACCGCTGCTTCGAAAGATGAATATGCCGTGCTGCCGCCGCTGGTGAAAAGCCCAATTCTGCCCGAACAGGGTGACGGTACCCCGTTTTTTATTGATGACCATCATCTCTTGTTTTCGAGCCGCAGGGCGGGCGGTTTTGGCGGCATGGACCTTTGGTATGCCACGTTTGCCGACAGCGTATGGACGGCTCCTGTGAACCTCGGGCCTGCCGTGAATTCGCCCTACGATGAAGTGACGCCGTTTCTGGCGCGCGACGGTCGGACGCTTTATTTCAGCAGCAACCGTCCGGAAAGCATCGGCGGGCTGGACGTGTACAAATCCGTTTTTGAAGATAATAAAAAATCGTTGCAACCGGCCGTCAACGTCGGTACACCTGTCAACTCGCCGGGCAATGACGAATCATTCCGGCTCGCTACCGACGGGCGCACCGCATTTTTCGCTTCCGACCGGCTCGACAGTTATGGCGAACGCGATATTTACATCGCCTACATGAAGGAAGAAGCGCCCGAACAGCAAACGGCTGCTGCGCCTATGCTGTTCGCAAAAAATGACCAGGCGGAAACGGT
>JAKQJD010000188.1 GCA_029561355.1 Bacteroidota bacterium
TTCAACGATATGAAAAATTTTGTATGTCTGTTTGCCGCCCTGTTTGTGAGCTTTGCCGCTTTTTCTCAAAATGCGAAGTACACCGGCGCCATGACCAAAGCCATCACAGAACTTGACTCCGCCAAAACCATTGCACAGCACCTCGAGGCCGCGAACAGTTTTGCCCGCATCGCTTCGGCCGAACCGAAAGAGTGGCTACCGGATTATTATGCTGCGTTCAACCTGTTGTCGGCCGCTTTTATGCAGTTGAAAGAAACACCGGCCAAGGCCCTGGAAACGATCGATGCCGCCCAGGCCAACCTGGATAAAGCCCTCGCCATTGCACCGAATGAGTCTGAAATTGTTGTTTTACAAGCATATATCCTCATTGCCCGCGTGTCGGAAAACCCGATGGTGAAAGGGCAGGAACTGAGCCCGCAGGTGTTTGCTCTCCTCGGCAAAGCCGCAGCACTGAATCCTCAAAACCCGCGTGCACCGTTTTTGCAGGGCACATACACGATGAATATGCCGGAGTTTTACGGCGGCGGTGCAGCGAAGGCTAAACCATATTTTGAAAAAGCCGCTACCTTGTTCGAACAACCGGTTTCCGGCAACCTGATGCCACGCTGGGGGAAAGAAGCGAATGCGTACTTTTTGGAGATGGCGAGCAAAAAATGAGGGAGTTGTAGGAGGGGGTTATAGGTTTATGAGTTTATAGGTTTATGGGTGCTTCGCTTAATTCACTCTAATACTCCGAGCGAAGCACCCATAAACTCATAAACTCATAAACCCATAAACTCATAAACCCAATAAACTCTCTTCCAATCTTCAACAAACTTTACCTAACATTGCCTCCCATGAGCACAGCCGCATTGAAAAAATGGAGCCTGGATTTCCTGAAGATCGCCTTCGTCAGCGGATTGGTATTTGTATTCCTGTTTGGCAACCCGGTTGAATTATATCAAACCGGAGGCTGGTATATGGTATGGACACTTTTCTGGAAAAGCGGGCTGGCAACGGTTATTTTCTGGTTCGGGAACGGTTACATGAGCGAGGTGCTGGATCGCTGGTTGCCGTGGACGGATAAGCCGCTGAAGAGGCTTTTAGTGTCGCTCAGCCTGACGATCCTGTACACTTCCCTGGCATTTGTTTTCATTTTCTGGCTCTGGACCTTCGACGATTTCGGGTGGGATTTTATGACCATGCTGAACAGCCTGCGTGCCAGGCATTTTATTCCAACCCTGATTATTACCTTCTTTATATCGCTTTTTTTGCACGGACGCACCTTTTTGCTCAACTGGAAACAAACCCTGGTAGAAGCCGAACGCCTGAAAAAAGACCAGATATCGGCTCGCTACGAAGCCCTGAAAAGCCAGGTCAATCCGCATTTTTTGTTCAACAGCCTGAATGTGCTGTCCTCGTTGGTGCACCGCGATGCCGACCTGGCTGAAAAATTCATCCGCCAGTTGTCCGACGTGTACCGTTACATTCTCGACAGCCGCAGTAAAGAATCGGTACCTATTTCTGAAGAACTGCAAACCCTGCGCGCCTATCTTTTTCTGATGGACATCCGGTTCGGCGGGGCCTTGCAAACGCACATTTCCATTCCTGAGAACAGCCATGGATTTATTGCGCCGCTGACCCTGCAAATGCTGGTGGAAAACGCCCTGAAACACAATGAAATTTCCAAAGCCAATCCGCTGCAAATCGATATTTTTATGGAAAATAACGACTGGATCGTAGTGCGCAATAACCTGGCGCCTAAAACCATTTTGCCGGAATCCACGGGTATCGGACTGGCCAATATTCAGGCACAGTACCAGGTGCTGGCAGGGAAGAGTGTGCTGATCACTGACCACGATGGTTTCTTTACGGTGAAAGTGCCGGTTTTGAAAGGTTGATGAGGTTGATATTAACGGCTCGATAAACAAAAACTTCCCTGTTCCCCGAGTGGCTGAATATCAACCCTTATCAACCTCATCAACCTTTATCAACCTCATCAACCCTCATCAATCTCAACCACAATGCGTGTCATCATCATCGAAGACGAAGATTTAGCGGCCTGGGGGCTGCTGTCCAAGCTCCCGCGGGTCGATCCTGCCATTCAGGTGGTAGCCACACTCGACTCCGTAAAATCGGCGGTGGCATGGCTGGAAAACAATGCCATGCCTGACCTGGCATTTTTCGATATTCAGTTGGCCGACGGACTCAGTTTCGAGATTTTCGACCGGGTGAAAGTAACGTGCCCCGTCATTTTTACCACTGCCTACGACGCGTACGCCCTGAAGGCATTCAAAGTCAACAGCGTGGATTACCTCCTGAAGCCCGTTTCCATAGAAGACCTCGCGCAGGCCTTGTCGAAACTCCGGCTTTTGCGTGCAGCGCCGGCTATAGATCCTGCGCTGATCCGGCAAATGATGGAAACCATCCGCCCCAACCGGTACAAAAACCGGTTTATGGTAAAAATCGGCGACCACATGAGCAGTGTGGATGCCCAGGACATCGATTTCTTTTTCGGTGAAAACAAAGTGGTGTGGCTGCGACACCAGAACGGCCGCAAATACGTGGTCGACTACACGTTGGAACAATTGGAAGACCTGCTCGATCCCACGCAGTTTTTTCGCCTCAACAGGCAATATATCGCCACCCTTCGCGCCATCAAAGACACGTTGGCATACTCCAACAGCCGCCTCAAAGTCACGTTGAAAGACCCGTTCAACGACGAGGATATTCTGATCAGCCGGGAGAAGGTGGAGGCGTTTAAGGGATGGCTCGGGAAATAAAGAAGTGAGAGGTGAGAGAGAAGTGAGAAGGTGAGAGATGTGAGAGGGTGAGAGCCGACTTCGATTACGCCTGTCGACGTTTGGCTTCTAGAAGGAGCCTTTAAAGATTCCACCGCTATAAAATCGGAATGCCTGAAGCGAAGCGGTGTACTCGAAGTCGGCTCTCACCCTCTCACATCTCTCACATCTCTCACCCTCTCACTTCTCTCACATTTCTCGCTTCTCTAGTATTTCCAGTTCCAGCCACAAAAAATCCCCAGTGGCCAGTTTCCAGGTAACAGTTGATTTGGCAGGAATACGTATCCCTTCAAACGTCTTAAAACTGGCCGGATCCATATCGATGTGCCATTTTTCGAGAGTAGCGCCGCCTTTGCGTTCGTAGTAGCGCATGGCCTCGAAACTGCGGATATCGCCGTTTTCATCGAACGTAAAAATGCCGGAGCCTTCCACCGCGCCGTAGCGCATGATGGCTTTTGCCGAATGCGCGTCGACAGGTTCCCATTGAATAAATGTATTCAGGGCGGCACTGGGGAACCAGCAGATTTCGGCCAGGTAACGGAGCATGGAACCCTGATCGGTAGCTGCGCCGCTGGCATCGGCAACCGAAAACAAAGCCAGCGCTTTTATGAGCATGTGGCCTTTGCCGTCCTGGTACAAGTCCCT
Source organism: Bacteroidota bacterium (assembly GCA_029561355.1). GTDB lineage: Bacteria > Bacteroidota > Bacteroidia > Chitinophagales > Saprospiraceae > M3007. Next base: position 3,426 of record JAKQJD010000188.1, read on the forward strand.
GCCCTTGATGGTAATGAAAGGCGCCGCTTCCATGTCGGCCATCCAGATAAACCCGGGTTTGGGAACCGTGAAATACTGCGTGGCCGTTACCGGCATCCAGTTTCCACCGGGTTTGCTACGCATACGGCCGGTTTGTTTTACTTCCACTTGTTGCACCATTTTTTTACCGATCACCTGCGAGCGTTCCATCCATTTTTGCACTACGGGTGGCAAACCGGCGATCATTTCCTTGGTCAGGGTGCTCGACTCGGTCAGGTTGGCCGGCTGAAATGCTTGTACTTCTTCCCGGAGCATCCCGTTCCATTTCCATTGTCCGTAAGCCAGTAAAATACCGGCCAGAACAATGACATTAGCAATCGTGCCGAACCGCGCATCTTTCCACTGGCCGAAAATCAGCATTTGGGAAATGATAACAGCCGGCACGGCAGCCATCCACCACCATTCTTTTTTCAAAAAGAAAAACAGTACGGAGGCCGTAAACAACAGCGTACTCAGCAGCCAGAAAAAACCGGCAGAACGCGAATATTCACCTGTTAACTGGCTGACTTCGGCGTATCTGTACGCTTTGGCGAACCCCATCAGATGGATGAGGCCGTGAAATAATAGAACGAGGGCAAAAACAAGACGTAACATAGTTGGAGGGAGGGATTTGCATGTAGTTTCTGCAAATCTCTCCCTCCGTACCACGAAAATAAAATGACATCGGCCACTCTTGAGGCTGATATTAGAAGTGAGAGGGTGAGAAGTGAGAGGGTGAGAGAAGTGAGAGGGTGAGAGAGGGTGAGAGGGTGAGAGCCGACTTCGATTACGCCTGTCAACGTTTGGCTTCTAGAAGAGTGAGAGCCTTTAAAGATTCGACCGCTATAAAATCGGAATGCCTGAAGCGAAGCGGTGTACTCGAAGTCGGCTCTCACCCTCTCACTTCTCTCACTTCTCTCACCCTCTCACCTCTCTCACCCTCTCACTTCTCTCACCCTCTCACCTCTCTCACTTCTCTCACTTCTCTCACCTCTCTCACCCTCTCACTTCTCTCACTTCTCTCACTTCTCTCACTTCTCTAGAAAACAAGCGTAGCAATCGCGTGCGGCTCGATCGTCCAAGAGGCCGCGTCGCCGTTTACCCAGAGGTAAAAAGGTGTTTTGGCGTCGCTTTGGTTCATGACCACCACCACCGTTTTTCCGTCGGGGTTGCGGAAAGCCGTAGTGAGCAACTGGCTGCGGCTGGCTGTGGCGCTGATGCGTTTGGCGCCCGGGTCTATGAATTTGGAAAAATGCCCGATGTAATAGTAGGAGTTGGTATAGATCAACTGGCCCGTGCGCAGGTCGCCGTGTACGGGCGCGAAGCAGAAATTCTGCACGTGGTTGGGGCCGCCGGTTTCATCGAGCAGGATATTCCAGTCGGTAAAACCGACCATACCGTTGTTGAAGTCGTTGATCATGGAGCGGCCGTATTCCTCGCCGAGCGCCCAGGCGTTGTAGCGTTTGGCGTCGAAACTTTCGGCGCAGCCTTCCGTGAAAATGATGTTTTTATCGGGGAAAGATTCGTGCACCGCGCGCATGTTGTCGTACATCGGCGTGCCGCCGCTCCAGTCTTCATACCAGTGAAAACCGATACCCCAAATGTATTGGGCGGCTTCGGGGTCGCTGAAATAGGTTTGTGCGCGCTGGTAAATGAGGTCTCGGTTGTGGTCCCACACGATGATCTTTTTGTCGCCAAAGCCTTCTTTTTTCATCACCGGGCCCAGGTGGTTTTTCAGGAAATCGCGTTCCTCTTCGGCACTGTAGATGCAACTTTCCCAGCGCTGGGTGGCCATGGGTTCGTTCTGGACCGTGATACCCCAGATCGGAATGCCTTCTTTCTGGTATTCCTGGATAAATTTGGTGTAGTAACGTGCCCAACTGTTGTAGAAAGCCGGTTTCAGTTTGCCGCCCTGTAGCATGTTGTTGTTATCTTTCATCCAGGCGGGCGGACTCCAGGGGCTGGCGAACATCGTCAGTTTGCCGCCCGCAGCGGCTATGGCCTGCTTGATGAACGGGATTTTGTATTTCCGGTCGTGTTCGATGTTGAACGTGTTCAGGTCTTTATCGCCGTCCTTGACGTACGTGTAGGTGTCGCTGCTGAAATCGCAACTATTGATATTAGTGCGGCCTACCGTGTAGCCGATACCTCTTTTTTTGTCGAAATAGGCTTCCAGCAGTTCCTGTTGCTTATTGAGCGGCATTTTGAAAAACGTTTCCGCCGACGCGTCGGTCAGTGCGGCGCCGATGCCCAGGTATGTCTGGAACGATTTCGCAGGGTCGACGAATATACAGATCTGGGTTTCCAGCGGCTGCCCCATTCTTTTAAAGGTCAGCGAATCGCGGAATGCCAGGCGGTCGGTGGTTTTTTCGGCCGTGGTATAAACGGCTACTTTTTTACCGCTTGTAAACGGATCGAGTGCGGTGGTGGATTTGCGGGGCCCGTTGCAGGCGAAAAGTGCCAAAAGCAACAGCAGTGCGGTACCTGTCTTTTTCATGGTTAGTGAATTGTGTGTAGGGGCCAAAAGTAGCGATTAGTAAAGCATCTTGTTGTAAGTTTACGTTCCAAATTTAACCTACTGTCTATGAGCCGGTACACCAGCATGGAGCACCTCCGTTTTCTTCTTTTTGAAGTGCACGGAATACAGGATTTGTTCACGTACGAATATTTCGCGCACCTCGACCCCGAGCAGGTGACGCTGATGATCGATTCGGCGAAAGCGCTCGCCGACCGCGATATGTATCCGTTTTTTAAGGAAATGGACGAGCAGCCGGTGCATTATGCAGGCGAGGGGAAAGTGTGGTCGCACCCGCAACTGCGCACCATCATTCAAAATGCCGCGGAGCAGAACTGGATCAACGGCCAGTATCCGTTCGATCTCGGCGGGTTGCAACTGCCGCAGATGGTGTACAATGCGGCGCACCATATTTTTCAGGCGGCCAACAACGGCGCGCAGGGTTACATCAGCCTGACCACCGGCGCAGCAAGGCTGATCCACGATTACGGCACGTCCGAACTGATCGAAACCTTCCTTCCACCTATGTTCGACGGTCGCTGGCAGGGCACCATGGCACTCACCGAACCGCAGGCAGGGAGCGCGCTGACGGATATCACGACTGTCGCAACACCCACGGAATCAGGATATTACCATATCAAAGGCCAGAAAATATTTATTTCGGCAGGCGAGCACATGGCCTGTGAGAATTTCGTGCACCTCACCCTGGCACGTATTGCCGGGGCGCCGCCGGGTTTGAAAGGTGTGTCGCTGTTTGTTATTCCAAAACACCGCCCCACGGCCGGCGGCGGACTGGAATACAACGACGTTTTTTGTGCCGGCGACTACCAGAAACTCGGGCAGCGCGCCTACGCCACCACCCACCTGGTGTTCGGCGAGCACGACAACTGCCGCGGCTGGCTGGTCGGCGAACCGCACAAGGGCCTGTCGTATATGTTCCAGTTGATGAACGAAGCCCGCATCGGAGTGGGGCAGACGGCTGCTTCCGTCGCCATGGCGGCCTACCAGGCTTCCCTGCAATACGCCCGCGAACGCAGCCAGGGCCGAAAACCGGGTGAAAAAGACCCGTTGAAACCGCCAGTTCCCATTATTCAACACGCCGACGTGCAGCGTATGTTGTTCACGCAAAAAGCCATCGTGGAAGGTTCCCTTTCACTGGCTATGGAATGCAACCGCCTGGCCGACCTGATGCACGTGACGGAAGGGGAGGAACAGCGCCCGCACTGGCTGCTGCTCGAAATCCTGACGCCCATCGTAAAAACCTATTCTTCCGAACAAGGCAACCGCTCGGCTTCTCTGGCCATTCAGGTACTCGGCGGCTACGGATACACGGTCGATTTTCCGGTGCAGCAATACTACCGCGACCTGCGCATCATGGCTATTTACGAAGGCACCACGGGCATTCAGTCGCTCGACTTGCTGGGCCGCAAAATGACCATGGAAAACGGCGCGGCCCTGACAGCCCTGGCACAACACATCGATATCACCATCCGGACTGCCGCTGCTCATCCCGTTTTACAGGCGCAAGCCGCAATTTTACAGGCGGAAATGGAGCGCCTGGGCAAAACGCTGCGTCAACTCGGCAAATTTGCCCAGTCGGGCAATCCCGAACGCTACCTCGCCGACGCCACGGTATTTATGGAAATGGCGGGCTACGTCGTTATCGCCTGGCAGTGGCTTAAAATGGCAGTTGCAGCACAGATCGCTCTGGATGCAGCCGATTTCAGCACTCAAAGCAAATCTTTTTACGAAGGTAAAATACACACCATGCAGTTCTTTTTCCGCTACGAATTGCCCCATGCCGCCGCCTGCGCGGAAGTCCTGCTCGCGCCGGGGGAGTTGACGATGCTGGAGGAAGACGAGCGGCTGGATTAGAGTGTGAGAGATGTGAGAGAAGTGAGAGTGTGAGAGATGTGAGAGCCGACTTCGATTACACCTTGCTGATCTTTAATCTCTACTGCTTAACGCCAAACATCACAGGTGTTGTCTATAAATCTCTACTGCTCAAACCCAAACGTCGACAGGCGTAATCGAAGTCGGCTCTCACTCTCTCACTTTTCTCACGTTCTCACTTCTCTTTTTTGTGTACGACTACATCATCATCGGCAGCGGTTTCGGCGGTTCCGTCAGCGCCTTGCGGCTCTCCGAAAAAGGATACAAAGTGCTGGTCATTGAAAAAGGTAAATGGTACCGGCCGGAGGATTTTGCCAAGACCAACTGGCAATTTGCCAAATGGCTGTGGCTGCCCTCGCTGCGCTGGTTCGGCATCATGAAAATCACGATTTTCCGGCATGTCGGCATCGTATCGGGCACGGGTGTAGGCGGCGGTTCGCTGGTGTATGCGAATACGCTACCGGTGCCGAAAACTACGTTTTTTCGTTCAGGTAGTTGGGCCGGGCTGGCCGACTGGCAGCAGGAACTCGCACCATATTACGAGCGGGCATTGCGTATGCTGGGTGCACAGAAAAACCCGAGATTCTTCGATGGTGAACACCAACTCGAGGCGCTGGCCCGCGAAATCGGGCAGGAGCAGCACCTCGATGCCACGCACGTGGCGGTGCATTTCGGAGATGCCGGGAAAACGGTGTCCGATCCGTATTTCGGAGGCGAAGGCCCCGACCGAATCGGCTGCAATTATTGCGGCGCCTGCATGACCGGCTGCCGTCACGGCGCTAAAAACACGCTCGATAAAAATTACCTCTACCTCGCACAAAAACATGGTGCGGAAATCGTGGCTGAACAGGAAGTGACCGACGTGCGGCCGGTGGGCAAACCCGATGGTTCGGAAGGCTACGAAGTGCAGATGCGGTCATCGACTCGTTTTTTCAAAAAAAAGCAAACCATTCGCACCAAAGGCGTCATTTTTTCGGGCGGCGTTCTGGGCACGGTCAGTCTGCTACTCAAACTGAAACAATCTTCGCTGCCCGGGTTGTCGGACATGGTAGGCCGCGAAGTACGCACCAACAACGAAAGCCTGATCTGTGTCACACAACTCGACAATTCTTCCGACCTGTCGAAAGGCATCGCCATCGGCGCTATTTTGCATACCGACGAGCACAGCCACCTCGAAATCTGCCGCTACGGAGCGGGTTCCGGCGCCTGGAAACTCAGTTTTTTACCCTTTGTAGAAGGCAGCAATGCCGCCGTGCGCTGTTTGCGAATCTTCGGCGACGTGCTCCGCCACCCGGTCACGTACTGGAAATATATGCGGGTGAAAGACTGGGCGAAAAGTTCGGCGGTCATGCTGTTTATGCAAACGCTCGACAGCACTGTCACCTTTACCCGAAAACGCGGCGGCGGTATGCGCACGGCAGTAGTGGGCGCCGAAAAACCGACTGCGTTTATTCCGCGCGCCATCGAACTGGCCCGGCGCTATGAAAAAATAATGAACGGTAAAGCCATGGCGTTCGGACTCACGCCGCTGATGGGCATTCCCGGTACGGCACATATTCTAGGTGGCGCTGTGATGGGCGCTTCACCCGAAACGGGTGTGATCGATGCTAATAACCGTGTTTTTGGATATGAAAACATGCTGGTGTGCGACGGCTCGATGATTTCCGCCAATCCCGGCGTGAATCCGGCGCTGTCGATTACGGCGATTGCGGAGCGGGCAATGGAGTCGTTATAAGTTATCAGTTATCAGTTATTAGTTATCAGGGTGGTAGGGAAAAATCTGCACGCTGCCCTTGTCAGTCTGATTGCTTGTTCCGAGAGCAACGTGCAGATTTTCCCCTACCACCCTGATAACTAATAACCAATAACTAATAACGTGCGCAGCGTTTCGAAACATACAGGAATATGAAACTGACACTCATTCCGACCAGAAAAATGACTTTCCGCACGCCGTTGTCGAAGCAGGAAGTTATGGGACGCATCAAAGGGCAACTGGCTACTCCTGAAAACAAAAAAGCCCTGCATTCCTTCAACGGGGAAGTGGGCGAATCTGGTTTTGAAATATGGGAAATGGCCGGGCGGCGCAATTCCTTTATTCCCGTTATCAAAGCGGAAGTGGTACCCGCCGAAACAGGCACGTTCATCCACATTGTGATGCGGATGAACGGATGTGCCTGGACTTTTGTGCTTGTCTGGTGCTACCCATTCGCACTGATGCTTTTCATGAGCCTGGTCGGATTGATTAAAAACGGTTTCGGCCCCATCACCAAAGAAGTGTTTCTTTCCACTTTATTCATGTTCGGTATGCCGGCTGCCATGGCTATGATCACTACTTTTGGCTTGCGTGCCGGTATAAAATCGGCGCGGGAATTTATTGTGGAGACTTTAGGGGAAGTGGAGGAGTTGTGAGTTTGTGGGTTTATTAGTTTATGGGTTTATGGGTTTATGGGTTTATGGGTTTATGGGTTTATGGGTTTATAGGTACTTCGCTCTTGAATTTTACCAAGACTGAGCGAAGTACCCATAAACCCATAAACCCATAAACCCATAAACCCATAAACCCATAAACTTAATAACCCCCTACTCAATCAACGTTCATCCAAATACACCGCAATCGATGCTGCTGCGCTCACCAGTGGTCCGCCGAGTTCCATTCCGATGGCGTCGGCCCACACCCAGTTGGGAATCGAAGCGGGGGTAGGGTTGCCGGTGCCGCTGTGGGAAAGGCCGGTCCAGTACCAGTAGTAGCGGCTGTATTTCAGGATGGAGATAACAGACAGTACGCGAGGAGCATCGTCGAGGCTGGTGGATGTTGCCAGACCGTTTTCGAGGCCGGTCATAACGGATACGAACTGGCTGAGTTGTTCGGGCGAAGAAACCGGCATTTGGGAAACCTTATTGAACACGTCGAGCACTGCTTTTTTGTCGCGGGCACTCAGTCGCATGGCATCCACCTGGGAAGTGTAATCGGTGTAGGGGCGGAACAGGTCGAGTTCTTTGGCGCGCTGGAGTTCCGCAGCACTGACCGGCAGATCCGATTCTTCCAGAAACTGGGCGACTTGTTCGATGGCGAAGGCCTGAATGGCTGCTTTGTCGCCGGCGATCTGGCGAATTTTTTCCTGATTTTCAGGTTTGTGGAGAATAACCTGCACGGCCAGGTTGTGCAATTGTCCGAGGTTATCCTGCGGATTGCCGGCGTTCACGAGCGGCGCCACAGGTTGAGCCGTTTCAGCGGAAAAAATGACTACTTTGCCCAGCGGCGTGTCGTGTAGCGGATAAAAACCGGCCGGAATAGTATGCGGTGCAGTGCCGTTGCCACCTTCGGTTGTGAAATCTGCTGTCAGCGGAAAATAGTCGCCGAAATAATCATGGGCTTTGTCGCCTTCTTCGAATTGCAGCATGGTGCGGTCGGCGAAGTCGGTGATGGAAGCGCCCCAGCCAATCCAGATACAATTACTGAAACTGTACATGCAGCCTTGCTGGGTGGAAGTGCCGAAATGGATGATGACGCGGTTGCCGGAAGGGATGGTCGGCAGCGGTTCGGTAGGTGTAATCGGGTCGGAGATGGCCTCTTTCTTGCAGGAAACCAGGTGCAGGAAAAGAACGAAAAGCGTCAGTGCGATGGAAGAATTCCGGATTTTCATGATGTAAATTTTTTTGTCGGGATAGTGGTAAAGCGCCTACTCTTTTCTGCGGATTTTCGGCTTGTTCCGTCTGCGTTTTTTTACTTGTAAGCGGCGTTTATTTCTGCTGCTTATACCCATCTATCGGCGTTTGAAAAAAACCTTACCCTCTCTTTGAAAAAAAAATTATCCATCTACCTTTACACAGTCATCAGTGCGAAGTCGTCAGTCCGAAGTCCACATTCACTCGGGTGGCGTGACTTCGCACTTCGCACTGACGACTTCGCACTGTTTTCAGACTTCGCACTGTTTTCAGACTTCGCACTGTTTTCACACTTCGCACTACTATGAATTCCTCCTTACTTTTCCGCTGGTCCATTTCCGTGGCGCTGGCAGGTTTTCTTTTCGGCCTGGATACGGCCGTTATTTCCGGCGCCGAGCAGGCCATTCAGCGGCTCTGGAACCTCGATGATTTTACACACGGACTGGCAGTAGCCATGGCGCTCTGGGGCACGGTGCTGGGCGCCATGCTGGGCGGCATTCCGTCCGATTTGCTGGGGCGAAAACGCACCCTGTTCCTGATCGGGATATTGTTTCTGTTCTCGTCGCTGGGCTCGGCCGTAGCGCCCGACGTGATGATGTTCATGGTTTTTCGTTTTCTGGGTGGACTGGCCATCGGTTCATCGTCCGTCACAGCGCCGCTGTACATCAGCGAGATTGCGCCGCCGGCCTCGCGGGGTCGCCTGGTGGCCCTGTTCCAGTTCAATATTGTACTGGGTATTCTGATTGCTTACATAGCCAATTATCTCCTGCGCGATATCGGCGGCGACGATGCCTGGCGCTGGATGCTGGGCTGGGTAGCCGTGCCGTCGCTGTTGTTTTCCGTGGCGGTGCTGTTCATTCCGGAGAGTCCGCGCTGGTTGCTGGTCAAAAAAGGCGACGAAGCGGGTGCGCTCAACATTCTGAACCGGATCGACCCGTCGACGGCCCAAAAGCAGATCAACGATATCCGGGCGGGTATGCGCCGGCCCGACGATACGGTGCCCGCTGCTTCGTTTTTTTCCGGGAAATACCGCACGCCGATTGTCCTGGCTTTCCTGTTCGCGTTTTTCAACCAGGTATCGGGTATCAATGCGGTGATTTATTACGCCCCGCGCATTTTTGCCGAAACGGGTATGGGCAAAAGCGCCGCCTTGCTTTCTTCCACCGGCATCGGGGTGGTCAATCTGGTATTTACCCTGATCGGCGTCGCACTGATAGACCGCATGGGCAGGCGTTTTTTGATGTACATCGGCTCCTGGGGATACATTGCGTCTTTGTCGCTGGTAGCGTATGCGTTTTTTTCCGGCGCGGCGAGCAATAGTATGCTGGTGCCAATTCTGCTGTTCGTGTTTATTGCCGCACATGCCATCGGGCAGGGCGCGGTGATCTGGGTGTTTATTTCGGAAATATTCCCGAATGCGGTACGCTCCTACGGCAATTCGCTGGGCAGCGCTACCCACTGGGTGTTTGCGGCGCTGATCGCCAATATTTTCCCCTGGTTTGCCGGGCGTTTCGGCGGCGGACCGATCTTCGCTTTTTTCGCGGTCATGATGGTGTTTCAGTTGCTGTTTGTGTGGAAAATGATGCCGGAAACGAAGGGGGTATCGCTGGAAGACCTGGAGAAGAAGTTGATTTAAGATTTAAGATTACATGACGTAAGATTTTAGATTTAACGAGATGTCCTCCATCTTAAATCTTACGTCATGTAATCCTAAATCTTAAATCCGACGCTAGGGGTTTCAATCCTGATAATGGATAACCGATAACTAAAATGAACAAAAACCGGCTCGAAGCCTTCAGCGATGGTGTGCTCGCCATCATCATCACCATTATGATCCTGGAAATAAAAATTCCGCACAGCGACGACTGGGCGGAATTGCATGATTTGTGGCCTAAATTCCTGAGTTACATATTCAGTTTTACCTTCGTCGGCATTTACTGGGGCAATCACCACCACCTGCTGCACACTGTAAAACGCGTGTCGAGCGGTATCATCTGGTCGAATATGAACCTGTTGTTCTGGCTGTCGCTCATTCCGTTCGCCACAGGCTGGATGGGGGAAACACATTTTTCCCAGAATACGGTGATCACGTATGCGGTGCTTCTGATGATTTGCGGGACTTCCTACTATATTTTACATAAAGTCATTCAAGCAAACCACAAAGCCGATGAAAACATGAAAAAAATGCACATTTCACAAGAGCGGAAAGGCTTGGCTTCGCTGGTGCTGTACTCTCTTTCCATCGTGTTTGCTTTTTACAATACTGCGATTTCGGGGGGACTGTTTGTTGTTGTGGCTGCGATGTGGCTCGTGCCGGATCGGAATATTGAGCGGATGCTGGAGGGGGAGCACTGAGCGGGAGCTCATAATTGCTTGAATCAGGTGTAGTTAAAACACAGCCTGTACTGATAACATCAAATCCGCGCAGATTCGCTATTTACCCGTGGAATCCGCGTTACAAACCTCCTGCACCACCACACTCGCCATATACAACCCGAAAATCGCCGGCAAATATGATATCGTCCCATAAAACGACTTCTTGAACTTGCTGCCGTCCGTCAGCATCATGTTTTTCCGGTCGACGAGTTCGCAGGAGAACACCGTGGTAACGCCCCGGCGTACGCCCTTGCGCTTGAGCCCTTTACGCATCTGCTGTGCGAACGGGCAGTTATACGTTTCCGAAATATCCGCCACCTGTACTTTGGAAGGATCGATGCGCCCGCCGGCGCCCATGCTGCTGATCACGCGGACACCCTTTTGTTTGCAGGTAACGATCACGTATTGTTTGGGTTGCACCGAATCGATGCAGTCGAACACGTAGTCATATTCGGTCGTAATGAGGTCGCCGACGGTGTACGGCGTCAGGAATTCCTCGCGAACCGTCAGGTCGAGATCCGGATTGATGTCGCGCATTCGCGCAGCCATCACCGATGTTTTGGCCTGACCGACGGTACTGTGCAGGGCCGGCAATTGCCGGTTGGTGTTGGTCAGGTCGACCGTGTCGCCATCGACGATGGTCATGCGCCCCACACCCGATCGCGCCAGGAATTCGGCGGCATAACTGCCCACGCCGCCCAGGCCGATCACCATGACGTGCAGGTTTTTCAGTCGCTCCTGCGCTTCGGCGCCGATGAGCAGTTCGGTCCGCTGTAGCCAGTGCGGACCGGTGAAGTTTTTTTCGGTAGAATTCATAGAAACTAGAAGAGGTGAGAGGGTGAGAGATGTGAGAGGGTGAGAGCCGACTTCGATTACACCGCTTCGTCCTACAATCGCAATGACCGGAGCGAAGCGGTGTAACCGAAGTCGGCTCTCACTCTCTCACATCTCTCACTCCTCTCACTTCTGATTTATTGCATACACGCTTTCACAAACGCCACAAACAACGGGTGCGGACGTTCCACAGTACTTTTTAGTTCGGGGTGAAACTGCACGCCCACAAACCACTTGTGATCTTTTAACTCCATGATTTCCACCAGATTGGATTCCGGATTGATACCGGTGGGCAACATACCCGCTTTTTCAAATTGCTCCAGGTAGGCATTGTTGAACTCCCAACGGTGGCGGTGGCGTTCGCTGATCTCGGTGGATTGATAAGCGGCGTGGGCCAGCGATTTTTTCTTGATATCGCACTGGTAAGCGCCGAGGCGCATGGTGCCGCCTTTTTGAGTAATATTTTTCTGGTCGGCCATCATATCGATGACGGGCTGCGACGTTTTCGGGTTCACTTCCGTGGAAGCGGCATCCTTGAGATGCAAAACGTTGCGGGCAAATTCGATGCAGGCTGTTTGCATGCCCAGGCAAATGCCGAAAAACGGGATGTTGGATTCGCGGGCGTAACGAATGGCGGTCAGTTTGCCTTCGATACCGCGTTCGCCGAAACCGGGGGCTACGAGAATGCCGTTGAGTTGCGACAACGCCTTGCTCACATCCTTGTAATTGCCTTCCAGGTCTTCGGCGTGGATGGGCACCACGCGCACCTTGCACTCGTTCACTGCGCCGGCATGAATGAACGACTCGTAAATGGATTTATACGCGTCGGGCAGTTCGTTGTATTTCCCGATGAGGCCGATCTTGATGTCGTGGAGCGGGTTTTTGAGTTTGCCCAGAAAGTTTTTCCACGAATTCAGGTTCGGTTCCTTGGTGTCTTTCAGGTGGAGTTTGGAAATGACGACCGAGTCCAGACGTTCTTTCAGCAATAGCAGCGGCACGTCGTAAATCGTTTCGGCATCGATCATTTCGATGACCGAACTGGTTTCCACGTTGCAGAATTGTGCCATTTTGCGACGCATATCCACGTTGAGCGCATGTTCGGTGCGGCAGGCCAGGATGTCGGGCTGTACGCCGAGGCTCAACAGTTCCTTGACGGAGTGCTGCGTCGGTTTGGTTTTGAGTTCCTTGGCTGCGTTGAGGTAAGGTACCAGTGTGAGGTGGATGACCAGCGAGTGCTCGCGGCCGAGTTCCCAGCGCAACTGGCGCACCGATTCCACGTAGGGCAGCGACTCGATGTCGCCAACGGTGCCGCCGAGTTCGGTGAGTACGATGTCGTACTTGCCGGACTGGCCGAGCAGCAGCATACGGCGTTTGATCTCGTCGGTGATGTGCGGGATGACCTGCACGGTTTTGCCAAGGTACATGCCTTCGCGTTCCTGGTTGATGACCGTCTGGTAAATCCGGCCGGTGGTCACGTTGTTGGCCTGGGAAGTGGGCGTGTTGAGAAAACGCTCATAGTGGCCGAGGTCGAGGTCCGTTTCCGCGCCATCGTCGGTCACGTAACATTCTCCGTGTTCATAAGGGTTGAGGGTACCGGGATCGACGTTGAGATAGGGGTCGAATTTCTGGATCGTCACCGAAAAACCGCGCGCTTGAAGCAATTTAGCCAGAGATGCGCACAAAATGCCTTTACCAAGCGAGGAGGTGACGCCGCCCGTAACAAAAATGTATTTCGTCATAGTATGGGTTGCTGTTGTTACGGGACGCAAAGGTAAGATTTACTTTAGCAACCCTTCCTTCAGTGGCTGTTTTTCTTTCGATCTTTGCGGCAGGTGTACGGGGAAAGCGGAACGCGCGTGCATACTGCTGTTGAAAATCAATAGTTTAGGTAGCATTGCGCCATGCTAGTTTCGTCGTCTGTTTTTTCCGCCAAACAAGCCTCTCACATTTCTGTTGTAACGGGTATGCAAACGGTACAATTTCAGGATATCGGTCAGATGGACTATGCCGCAGCATGGGATTTTCAAACCGTGCTGCACCGGAATCTGGTAGATAAAAAACTGAATAACAAGCACTTGCCACCGGGTTCGTATCCGCAGGAACATCAACTGCTGCTGGTGGAGCACCCGCCGGTTTATACGCTCGGCAAAAGCGGTTCGATGGACCATCTGCTATTATCGGAGGAGGAAATGACTCAACGCGGTATCCAGTTTTTTCCGATCAACCGGGGCGGCGACATCACGTTTCACGGTCCGGGGCAGATTGTCGGGTACCCGATCCTCGACCTCGATTGTTTTTTTACCGACGTGCATCGTTACGTGCGCAGCATCGAGGAAATTATGATCAGAACCCTGGCCGAATACGACATCGAAGCCATGCGTATCCCGGATTATACGGGTGTGTGGATCGCCGGTAAAGACGGGGTTTCATTTCGGAAAATCTGTGCCATCGGCGTACATCTCAGCCGCTGGGTGACCCTGCACGGCTGGGCTTTTAATGTAAATACGCCGCTCGAATACTTTGATTACATCGTACCTTGCGGCATCAACGACGCAGATAAATCCGTGACCTCGCTGGCAAAAGAACTGGGCCGCCCGGTGGATATGCAGGAGGTGAAAAACAAGATTAAAAGGCATTTTGCTGAAGTATTTGAATGTGATTTGCTTGATATAGGTTGATGGTTTTATGGGTTTATGGGTTTATGGGTTTATAGGTTTATAGGTTTATAGGTTTATAGGTTTATAGGTTTATGGGTGCTTCGCTTAATTTACCTTAAATAATTGAAGCGAAGCACCCATAAACCCATAAACCTATAAACCTATAAACCATAAACCATAAACCATAAACCATAAACCATAAACCATAAACCATAAACTTATAAACCTTCCTCAACCGCTCAACCCTCATCAACTCATCAACCAACAATGATCAAGGATATTCCAATTCAAAAAGTAGAAGACCTCGCTATCGCCCTGGCGCCGCGCCTGCCGCATGAAGAAGATTGGGAAGATTTCTGGGATGCGTACCTGATCAACCTGAAAGACGAGCCGATCCGTTCGGTACTGGTCAACTCTACCGGCTACGGCGAAATCGACGGCGAAAAACGCCGCACGAGCACCCTGCGTTATTTCTGGGAAGAGATCGGTCCGCTCGAAATTGTAAAAATTGAACCCGTGATAAAATCGGTGTTCGATCTGGCCAGCGAATTCTGGGTCAGTTTTTCCTACAACGATTACCTGTACGATAAAAAGTACGTGTTCGTGCCCGGCAGTCTCGATGAAATCAACTTTACCGACATCCCTTTCCTGGACCGGAAGGGGGTCATGATTAGATAGTACGAAGTGCGAAGTCGGCAGTGCGAAGTCTGGAACCAGTGCGAAGTCGTCAGTGCGAAGTCCGAAGTCCGTGCATACGAACGGCGTCAATTATAGCCCTGAAAGGGCGTCAGCATCAGCCCACGGCATCGCCGTGGGGACGGGAATCGGAATTGCGCCATACACCATGGGACACGGGAATCCCCCCAATCCATCACAACATCAACCACCCAGCCATGACCATAACGGCATTTTTTGAAAAAAATATTGGACGCCCGCCTTTTCAGGCAGCAATCGTATTAGCGGCGGGGTTGTTATTCATGACGATTGGCTGGGTGCTGGCTCTGAATGGGGTGCAGGCTATCGACCGGCTGTTTGCCTGGACGGTAGCAACGGCTTTTGCGCTCCTGTTCGCCATTTTCAACAGTCTGATCAGCCTCCGCGCTGCCAGTTCCACGAAATACTGGGGTGCTTCGGTGTACAGTTATATGGCCCTGGCGCTCTGTAGTGGTACCGCAGCCTGGCAATTCAGCGGAATTCCCATTCGCGAAGCCGGCACCTATCGCTGGATATTTCTGGTGGTTACGTTCGGGTTTCTGGTGTTTCTGTCGATGGTCAATTTTATGAAAAAGATCGTTCAGTTTGCGGAACGGGAAGAGTGGAATCAGCCGAGGAAGAGGAGGTAAACAAGTGCGAAGTGCGAAGTCGACAGTGCGAAGTCTGGAACCGGTGCGAAGTCGTCAGTGCGAAGTGCGAAGTCGGAAAATTTGGATGTTTAGCCGTCACTTCAACGATTTGATAAAACCAAAAATGATGCGACTGATCTCGGCTGTTTTCGCAATCAATTCATCTCGCATTGCGTTGGTTATCAATTGAATGCGTGCAGCCAGATAAAGCATTGACCGAACTTCGGAAGCAGATCCAAGCGCTATGAATAGATAACTGGAAAACTGCTTATCTGTTTGTCTGTCAAACCCTTCCGCAATGTTGTTGGAAATGGAAACTGCTGCCCGGCAAATCTGGTCCCTGAAACCGGAGTCGTTTATTTTGCCAAAATTCCGGTAAATTTCCACGGCCAGGTCCTGCGCTTTCTGCCATGCAATAATGTCTTCAAATCGAGTGATTTTCATAAAGTCGCGTTTTGATTAAACATCAAAAATACGCGCCTCCATCTCTCTCTTCAAAAACTTTCCCACTAAAACTTCACTCTACAACGACTTCGCACTTCGCACCGACGACTTCGCACTATTTCTAGGCTTCGCACTATTTTACCAGGCCCACAAATCGTGCTCCCGATTAAACAACTCCGCTTCGATCTGTTCTCCGCGCATCACCATATCGGCGCCGGTAAGCATATCCTGGATGCGTAAGTCGTTGACGTTGTTTTCCTTGGTAACGCAGGAAGCGAAATAGCGCATTTCAAAAATGTCCTCCCAGGTAGTAGTAGCGGCGTAGTTTCCGCCGTGCGTAACGGCTTTGTTACGAGCCAGCAGCGGCCGTGCGGAAGGGTAGTGCACCCAGAAGAGTGGCATTTCGAATTTGAAATCGCCGTTCTCGTCCGTTACGTCCATCAACGGTGCGATACCGAGAATGCGCACCTGTAGCGTGGAGGTCTTGGAATCAAAAAACCAGGCCTCCTTGATGCGGAAGCGGTGCACGCTTTCCCAGTCGCGTACATTTTCCACCACCACTATTTCATCTTCACCGGTGTCGATATTGGGCCTGTAAACCGTGTCGATGCGATACAGCATGGCACGTACGGCTTCCGGGCTCATGGCCTGAGAGAAATGGTCGTCCTGCGTGCTGTACACCGTCAGATCGCCAGCCATGGCGGCGTCCGAGACGATCTTGAACAGCGGAGATTCGGGCGCCGTGAACGGCTGGTTCATTTTTTCGCGCACGTCGATGATGCGCCAGAGGCGTTTTTCCCACAAAATATCCGCTTCCCGGACGGGCTGGTGGGCGAGCACGGTGTGTTCTTTCACGATTTCTCGCTCCGTAAAATCGTCGAGCGGCGTAGCGGAAGAAACAGGACTTGGGTCGGTTTGGGCAAAGGAAAGTTGGGTGAGGAGCAAGGCTCCGCCAAGGCAGGTCCATACCCGGACCGCCTTCATGGACAACAGTTTTGTCATGATGGAAAAATGTGTTTAGTAACGTTAAATAATAAAGCAGCCATCCTCCCCGTGTACTGAGGATGGATCAATTTTGTAATTACCCAAAGATGATGTAAGCGAAAACCGGCAGGGATAAAAAATAGAAGATGTAAAAAATGTGTGGCACATCAGGGTCATGTCGAGACGTGTGCCACACAAATTTGAACACTTCTCGAAAACGGGTGGAATGGCAATAGATTTTAAAAGTTAAAAATTTTAACAATGCCGACTATGATTCTAATGATTAATATGATGGCCATGATTTCCCGAGTGCATAATCATGGCCATCATATTAATCATAATAGAATCATAGTCAGCAATCATAGTCAGCAATCATAGTCGCGAAATCAGCCAGCGAATCAAACCGGAAATCCAGCGGCATTTCTGCCAGGCGTTCGGCTTCTTCCGTTTTTCCATGAATGAGCACCGTTTTCATTCCTAACCTCAAACCGAACTCCATATCGGAAATGGAATCGCCGGCAATCCAGGAATTTGTAAAGTCCATGTCAGGAAAATCTACCTTTGCACGCAGGGCCATGCCCGGAGCGGGTTTGCGGCAGTTGCAGCCTTCTTCGCGGCGGTGCGGGCAATAGTAGATGGCGTCGATGCGCCCACCGGCCGATTCGATTATGTCCAGCATTTTTCGGTGAACTTCTGCGAGGTCGGCTTCGGTCATCAGTTCCTTACCGATACCAGCCTGGTTGGTAACCACAACGATGCGGCCGAACGCGGTGGATAATTGTTGCATGGCATCTTCCAGTCCGGGCACTGGAATCCATTCGGCCGGCGTTTTTACGTAGTCGCCGGGCGGACGCACATTGAGCACCCCGTCGCGGTCCAGAAAAAGTGTTGGTAGTTGTTTCATTTTAATTAATCCGTTCCAATTTCAGCGTTATCAGCAATCATAACTGTTTTATTTTCAAATATTTCCCGTTCATCAAGTGGCCTCTCTCACTTCTCACGCTCTCACCGTCTCACTTCTAATAATGTGGTGTAATCTACGGACTCTCACTCTCTCACTCTCTCACCGTCTCACTTCTTCTAGATTATGCGTCGTATTCTTTTCCTCGATCGTGACGGCTGTATCATCGTCGAGCCGCAGCCCGATCAGCAGGTAGATTCTCTGGAAAAACTCGAATTTATACCCGGCGTCATTTATGCACTGGCACGGCTGGTGCGCGAACAGGATTTCGACCTCGTCATGGTGACCAACCAGGATGGGCTCGGCACCGATTCATTCCCTGAACCTACATTCTGGCCGGCGCACAACAAGATGATCAAAACCCTGGAAAACGAGGGCATCGTATTCAAAACGGTTCACATCGACCGGTCGTTCAAACACGAAAACCTGCCGACCCGCAAACCGGGAACCGCCATGCTGAACGCGTACATGAACAGTCACGTGGATATGCATAATTCCTTCGTCATCGGCGACCGGCTGACCGATATGCAACTCGCGCAAAACCTCGGCGCCAAAGGTATTCTGCTGCGCAATGATTCCGGCATTTCGGCAGAAAATACGCCCGGCATAGCCCTGCAACACCACAGCGGCGTGGAATACAACCCCGAAGGCCAGGCTGTGCCGATCGAACTGGTGGCCGACTCCTGGGAGCAAATTTACCAGCACCTGCGCCTGCCGCAACGCCAAATTCAGCACCGGCGTACCACGCGCGAAACGGATATTTTTATCGACCTGAACCTCGATGGCAAGGGCAGGGGTGAAATAAAAACCGGACTAGGCTTTTTCGATCACATGCTCGACCAACTGGCCCGGCACGGCGGACTCGACCTAATCATCGAAACGAAAGGCGACCTGCACATCGACGAACACCATACCATCGAAGATACGGCCCTGGCCCTGGGCGAGGCTTTTTCGACGGCGCTGGCCGATAAACGCGGTATCGAACGCTACGGATTTACGCTGCCCATGGACGATGTGCTGGCCCAGGTGGCGCTCGATTTCAGCGGCCGGCCCTGGCTGGTGTGGGATGCAGATTTTCAACGGGAAAAAATTGGTGACATGCCGACAGAGATGTTCTTCCATTTTTTCAAGTCCTTTGCAGACGCTTCCCGCTGCAACCTCAACATTCGTGCGGAAGGCCAGAACGAACACCACAAGATCGAATCCATTTTCAAGGCATTCGCCAAAGCGGTGAAAATGGCTGTCCGGCGCGACCCGGGAAACATGGAACTGCCTTCTACCAAAGGAATTTTATGAGTGTTTGGTGTTTCGTGTTTTGTGTTTGGGGGTGCATTAGATTGGCATCACCAATTTTTAACCCATAAACCCATAAACCCATAAACCCATAAACCCATAAACCCATAAACCCATAAACCCATAAACCCATAAACTCACAAACCCATAAACCCATAAAACCCAAGCGCAACGCACCCCCAAACACTACACACCAAACACCAAACACGCACATGACAGCAGTGCTCAAATACAACGCCGGCAACGTACAGTCCGTCCTTTTTGCCCTGGAGCGCCTCGGCGTGCAGGCGGTATGGACCGACGATCCGGATACCCTTCGGGCGGCCGACAAGGTGATTTTTCCCGGGCAGGGCGAGGCGTCATCCGCCATGCAATACCTGCGGGAGCGGGGACTGGATGAAGTCATTCGATCTTTGCAGCAGCCGGTGCTTGGTATTTGCATCGGATTGCAGTTGTTTTGCCGGCACTCCGAAGAAAACGATACCGATTGCCTCGGTATTTTTGACGCCGACGTGCGCAAATTCAGCGGCATGGGCGGGTTAAAAGTGCCGCAAATGGGGTGGAATCAACTCGTTTCTTTGCAGGGACCACTGTTCGTGGGGGTTCCGGAAGAAAATTTTGTCTACTTCGTGCACAGTTATTACGCGGAAGAACATCCCGCAGCGACGGCAATTACCGAATACGGCGAACGGTTTAGCGCAGCCATGCAACGCGATAATTTTCATGCGGTGCAATTCCACCCGGAAAAATCGGGCCCAACCGGCCAAAGGATCTTGCAAAATTTTTTAAACCTCTGATTTTCAACTATTAACATGGAAATAATCCCTTCTTTCGATCTCCTGGATGGGAAACTGGTACGCCTTCGACAAGGCGATTTTGATCAAAAAACGGAATATCCCGCCGACCCGCTCGAACTGGCCTATCGCCTCGAAGCGGCCGGTATCCGCCGCCTGCACATGGTCGATCTCGACGGCGCACGCTCGGGCCGTCCTGCCAATCTGCACATCCTCGCCTCCGTGGCTTCCCGCACCCACCTGAAAATCGACTACGGCGGCGGACTACGTTCTATTCCTGCGCTCAAGCAGGTGTGGGATGCCGGCGCCATGCTTTTTTCCGTAGGCAGCGTGGCCGTGCTGGCGCAGGACGAATTCAGTGCCTGGGTGGAAAAATTCGGTCCCGAAAAATTCATGGTAGGCGCCGACGTGCGCGACCGGCTTATTGCCGTACATGGCTGGAAAGAAACCACACAAACGACCCTGTTCGATTTTATCCGTAAAATGGGAACGCTGGGTGTGCAGCATATTTCCGTTACCGACATTGCCCGCGACGGCGAATTGTCGGGCCCGGCATTGGACCTGTATACCGAAGTACTGGCTGAATTCCCCGACCTGCAACTCGTCGCCAGCGGCGGCGTCAGCGATGTTGCCGACCTCGAAGCGCTCACCGCTATCGGGTGCGCCGGCGCCATCGTCGGAAAAGCATTTTTTGAAGGTAAAGTACCGATTGATTATTTCCGGGTGTATTCAAAAGTGTGAAATCAGTGCGAAGTCTTCAGTGCGAAGTTCGAAGTCCTCATTCACTCAAATGTCGCAGACTTCGCACTTTGCACTAATGACTTCGCACTAACGACTTCGCACTTCGCACTAAAGACTTCGCACTATCCTATGCTCGCCAAACGCATCATTCCCTGCCTCGACATCAAAGACGGCCAAACTGTGAAAGGTATTCAGTTTGAAAACCTGCGCTCCGCCGGCGACCCGGTCGAACTGGCCCGGGCGTATGCCGCGCAGGGCGCCGACGAACTGGTGTTCCTCGACATCACAGCCACACACGAAGAGCGCACCACTTTTGTGGAACTGGTGCACCGCATCGCGCAGGTACTTGACATTCCTTTTACAGTAGGTGGCGGCATCAGTTCCGTGGAGCAGGTGCGGGCGCTGCTGCAAGCCGGCGCCGACAAGGTGAGCATCAATTCCGCAGCCGTGCGAAGGCCGGAGTTGATCAATGAACTGGCACAAAAATTTGGGAGTCAATGTGTTGTAGTGGCGATCGATGCGCGCCAACACGACGATGAAAACTGGTATGTATACCTGAACGGCGGGCGCATTCCAACGGAACGGCTTGCCATCGACTGGGCCATAGAGGCCGCACAACGCGGGGCGGGCGAAATCCTACTCACTTCCATGAACCACGACGGTATGAAAACGGGCTTTGCACTCGACATTACCCGCCGTATCTCAACAGCCGTATCCATTCCCGTGATCGCCTCCGGCGGCGCAGGCCTGAAAGAACATTTCAGGGACGTGTTCGACGCCGGCAAAGCCGATGCCGCACTGGCCGCCAGCATTTTTCATTTCGGGGAAATACCGGTGCCGGAGTTGAAGCAGTATTTGAGGGGAGAGGGTGTGGCAATACGTTTGTGAGTTGTGAGTACGCACCACAATTCACTATTCACAACTCACTATCAGGGTTGTACGAAGGATTGGTTCGGCTACGCTTCACGTAGTAGGATGGGGACGCGGATTGTGCGGATCGTGCGGATTTAAACGGATTTTTAGTGGCCTGCCGGCCACTTTTTTTGATTTCCTACAGATTATCCGCCTTCGGCGGGCGTAGATCAAATCGAAAATTATATATGTACGAAGAAGAAGTTTACAACCAATGATTTTCATTCTTCACCCGATGCCTCGTAAATCCACCCGCCGAAGGCGGTTTAATCCGTAAATAATCAACAAGTGGCCATCAGGCCACTAAAAATCCGTTTAAATCCGCACGATCCGAGTCCCCATCCTACTACGTGAGGCGAAGCCGAACAAATCCTTCGTACAAGCCTGACTCACAACTCACAATTCAAAAAAACATAAACTTATACCTCGGCCCGATCAGCAGAAAACCTTCGCGTTCGTAAAAGCGCAGGGTGCGGGCATATTCGTCGCCGGGTGTGGTAACTTCGAGTCGCACCCAGCCGCGTTCTTCGCCGAGTTCTTTGGCGGCATCCAGCAGGATTTTTCCCACCCCTTCCGAGCGGTATTCGGGCACGACATACAGTTCGTTGAGCACGCCGATGTGGCCACCCGCATAGAGTGAAATCGTTTCTACCAGTGTGATCACACCCACTACTTCCCCTTCGTCCATGGCCAGCAGTGTGGAATGGCGGTCGTCCGCTTCTATTTCATCATAAATAGCGGCAATGGCATCGTAGTCGGGGGAGTGGCCCACTTCTTCAAAAAGCGCCGCGAGCAGGGTAGCGACGTCATGTTTATGCGATTCGTCGGCAACAATCAGTTGGATCATAAAAGCGTCCGTTTTATTTTGACGCACCAAGGTAGTTGATTTACGATTTAAGATTACATGACGTACGATTTAAGATTTGGAACGCGACATCACAGACAATCATAAATCGTACGTCATGTAATCTTACATCGTACATCTTCAGCCTTTCACCATTTTCCGGACGGCACAATTCCCGGCCGTTTGCACCTGGTAATACAAAACACCCGGCGCCACGCCCGTCAGGTCTACCCGGATCGTTTGTATGCCTTTGGTATAAGTGCCTGATTTTGAATGTACTACCTGGCCGTTAGCGTCCATGATCGTAAGCGTGGCTTCCGTTTCGGCAGGCAGGTTAAAAGAAATGTCGGTGTAGGCGCCGGCCGGGTTGGGCTGGTTTTGGTGCAATTGAAAATCTCCGCCTGCATTCGGAAAACGAAGTTCCACCTTGGCTGTTTCCAGGTGGTTTCCGGTGCGTAAATAGGCTTCCGCATGCGTAACGTTGCTTCCGATACGCAACATATCATGCAGTTCGCCGGAGCGGCGACTCCTCATGCGAACGGCAAAACGCGCCTGACCGGCCGTTTCGCATGCTACGGTAAGGGTGTTTTTGGAAGGGAACAGCGCAAATTGTTCGGCATTTACCCCCGCACCCGGCAGCACTTCCAGGATATCCAGGTTGTCGGCATTCAGGGTAAACTGAAAACCTTCGGCCCTTTCCGTACTGCTGATGGTGGCGATAAATTCCTCGCCTTCCTTCACCTGTTTGTCGGGTGTTTCAAAAAACAATGTGCGCAGGTCGCGCTCATCGAAAATCGTCAGATCGAGCGGATCGGCAGTGTTGTTCACATCGCCGACTTTGATACCGATAAATTCGATCGCGTCCAGCACCGGTGTGGTGTAGGTAATAGCGGGCATGTTGCCCATGAACGGATTGGCCGGGTTGGGAAAAACAAAATCTGCCGGCAGGAAGCGCCAGGAAGTATTGTTGGGAAACTCGTCGGTGATGCCCAGGATCAGGCTGCGGACCGTTACAATGTCGAACGTAGTGATGCTGCCGCTGCGGTTGGCGTCGGCGGCAATCAGTTTGTACGGCGAGCCGAGCGGCTGAATACCCAGAATATGCCGGGAAATGCCGATCAGATCGGCTGTGGTGACGCCGTTCGCGTGGGAATTGTTTTTCAGGAGTCCCAGTCCGAATTCCGTGTTAACGGGCAGCGGAGGAAACTGTACCGTGCCGGTTTCGTCGGTTATTTCCGTTACGTTCAGCGGAATAGCGGGCGCAACCAACTGAACCGCCACCTCTTCGATGGGCTGTAAGGTTTCGGTTCTGGCCAGGCAAAACACACTGGAAGGCGGTTCAGAACACACGCCGGTCGTGTCGGTCAGGTAAACCTGAAAGGAGCAGACAGCGATGTTGCCGCAGGCATCGCTTACTTCGTAACGCACCACCGTATTGCCCATTGGAAAACCTACCAGCGTGTCAGCAAATACCGGCTGAATAATGCCGTTGTCCAATACATTGGACGGCAGGGGGAAATGCAGGGTGTCGATCGCCGTACCGTTGTTCCACACAGCAATGGCACTTTGAATAGCCGAACAAGGCTGCGTTACAGCAAAATCGGGCAGAATGATCAATCCCTGGCAATTGTTATCGGCCGCAACATTGATAAAAAGTGGCTCCGGGCACTCCAGAATCGACGGTGTGGGATTGGTGGTGAAAACTTGTTGCACCTGTTCCCGAACCACAAAAGCACACCAATCGAGCGCCAGCCATTTCCGGTATAAAACATCGCCGCAGGAATTATCCAGCGAATCCGTATACCCCACGCCCAGCCTGCCAAAAACAGTTCCGGAATAAAATACATGATTGTTCGTAATGATATAAGGCAGTCCGGTGAATTCGGGCGCCGTACCTCCGTTGGGGCAGGAGCCGATGGAATCTATCGGGAAAACGATTTCATCCAGCGTATGCTCTTCCAACTTAATTTTTTGCTGGCACGTGCCGAGGTTGCCGCTCGCATCGATAGCGCGCCAGGTGCGGGTGATGATACCGCTGAATGCGGAATCGCAGGGATACACCTGATAATTATCTACATAGGTCAGGTTCACAGCACCGCCACAGGCATCCGCCGCCGTTGAAACGGCATTCGCAAACCCGAGGCTGTCGCGCAGAAAAGCAGGCGTGCGGATACCGAATAAAACGGAAACCGCCACATTTTCACCACAGGTTAATACCGGCGGGAGCCCGTCCTGTATCTTGACCTGCCCCGTGCAGGAGTAGCCGCTCACCGTATCACGTGCACGGTACAAGTATGTTTTTAAAACGTCGGAGGGACCGAAAACGGCAGGCAACCACGGCCCCGAACCATACGGGAGTGTTTTATCCACTTCAATGATCATATCGGGCGGTACGGTCGCCAGGTTCAGAAAGGCCGATATGGCCGGCGTCGCCGTGCAGGTTTCCGAAAGCGCCACATTGATCTGCGTTTTGCAGGTGTCGATGTTGACAGAGCCCGTTTTTCCAAACACGGAAGAAACACACAAGGCTATCAAAAGAAGTGGCAGAAGCGTACCGATTTTTTTCATGAATGAGGCTTGATAAAAGGTGGAGCGTTTATTTAATGCTATGTATGCTATTGATACACTTGGTTTTATCATAATAATTTGAGCAAGCGAAGCCATGCCAAAACCGGGCCACGGATGTTTAAATGCCGCGCAGATGCCAAAAACGTAATCCGGCTGTCGGGCGGCTTTCTGAATTCCTGTGGTGTTTACCGATACATTTCCGCGGTTCACCTATCGACCCTTTGCGGGTGACATTTGAGACATAGTTTTGTGTCAACACTGAAAATATGCACAAACTACTTGTACTCTCCCTTTTGCTTGGCGTTTCGGGCTTGTCCGCACAAACCCGTGCAGATTCCGTCCGGCTCGACCGATTTTATTACGGCTCTCTCGAAAAAGTGCTCGACGAGATCAGCACCGAATCCGGGGTGCGCTTCGTTTTCGACCGGCCTGCGCTGGCCCGCATCCGGATAGAAGAACGCCCGTTCAACAAGCCGCTGCTTCGTTTCCTCGAACAGGTATTGCGCCCGAAAGATTTGAAATTCCTGATCCTGCCCGACGGAGCCGTCCGCATCATGGGCGCTTACGAAAATCCGGAAACGGAAGCGCTCACCCGAAAACCTTCGGCGAAAACGGGGGCAAAACAAAAAAACATACATGTAGCCGGACTCATCACCGACCGTGCATCGGGCGAAGCCCTGCCCTTCGTTTCGGTGCGCGTGCTCGGCGAACCCATCGGCACTACGGGCAATGTCGACGGGCAATTCACCCTGCTGCACGTGCCCACCGATACCAATACGCTGATTTTTACGTACGTCGGCTACGAGCCTGTGCAGGTTTTCCTGGCACCCGGTGCGCCGCTCACGGAACTACAGGTCACCATGCAATCGGAAGCCACCCTGCAGGAAGTGGTGGTGACGGCCGAAAAAGAAGAATTACTCAAGGCATCCGAACAGGTGTCGATGTTTAAAATGACACCCGCCAAACTGGCAACCCTGCCTTCGCTGGGCGAGCGCGATATTTTTCGTTCGTTCCAGTTGATGCCGGGTATCAGTGCCGCCAACGAACACACAAGCGGTCTCTACGTTCGCGGCGGTACACCCGACCAGGTCCTTACACTCTACGACGGGTTCACCGTTTACAATGTCGATCACCTGTTCGGTTTTTTCTCCGCCTTCAACTCCAATTCCATCAAGGACGTGCAGTTGTACAAAGGCGTGTTCGACGCCAAATATGGCGGCCGGCTTTCTTCCGTGGTCGAAATTACAGGCAAAGACGGCAACAACCGCCGCTTCAATGCCGGCGGCGACCTCAGTCTGCTCAGCGCCAATGTGTGGATAGAGCAACCTTTCGGTGAAAAATTCACCACGATCGTCACCGCCCGGCGCAGCTGGAAAGGCCCGCTGTATGAGAAAATTTTCGACCGGTTCAGCGGGGAAACCGAAACGAACGCCGGCCCTTTCGGAAACCGCTTCGGCAATGCGCAGGTGTCGTCGTATTTTTATGACATCAATGCCAAGGCCACCTGGAAACCCAACGAGCATGATGTGTACTCCTTGAGTTTTTACAGCGGCGCCGACAAACTCGATAATTCCATCACACCCCAGTTGCCTTCCGGATTCGGCGGCGGCGGCGGGCGGCTCAACCTCGGCATCACCGACCTGACCAACTGGGGCAACACGGGCGCCAGCCTGAAATGGAGCCGTAAATGGAGCGACCGCCTGTATTCCAACACACTCGCCAGTTATTCCAGTTATTTTTCCAAACGCGACCGCTCCAGCAGCGGCACGTTTGAAATGGACGGCGAAACCCAGGAAATTCGCCGCGGCACCCTCGAAAACAACAGTCTGAAAGATTTTTCCGCCAAAACGGACTGGGAATGGAAATTTGTGCCGGGGCAGCAACTGGAGTTCGGCGCCTCCGCCACCCAAAACGACATCACGTACACCTACGCCCAGAACGATACATCCACCTTGCTCGATCGCAGCACGGCAGGATTGACCGCCACGGCGTACCTGCAGGACAAAGCCTCGTTTTTGAAGGAAAAACTGGTCGTCACGCCCGGCATCCGCGCTACCTGGTTTTCGCCTGCCGGCAAAATGTATTACGAGCCGCGCGCCAATGTTTCCTACAAACTCAGCAGCACCGTCAAATTGAAAGCGGCAACGGGATTGTATTACCAGTTTGCCAAACGGGTGATCCGCGAAGACGTTCTGAGCGGCAGCCGCGATTTCTGGGTACTCACAGACGGCGACCGGCTGCCCGTTGCCAGTAGCAGGCAATATGTGGTGGGAGCGGCCTGGGAAAACAAGAGCTGGTTGTTCGACGCTGAAACGTATTATAAAACACTGGACGGACTCACGGAATATTCGCTGCGGTTTACGCCCAGCGGGCCCGGACAATTCAATTACGAGGAAAATTTCTTCAACGGAACCGGCACGTCCCGCGGTATCGACCTGCTCCTGCAAAAAAAATACGGTCGCTTCAACGGCTGGGTCGGTTACACGTTGAGCGATACGCGCCAGCATTATCCGGTGTACGGCTCCGAATTTTATGCTTCCAACGACGTCACGCACGAATTCAAAGTCACCGGACTTTATCATTGGCGGAAATGGGATTTTTCAGCCACCTGGATCTATGCTTCCGGCAAGCCCTACACAGCGCCCGAAGGCGGCTATCAGGTTACGTTGCTCGACGGCACGACGCAGGATTTCCTGAACGTGTCGGCCAAGAATGCCTATCGGTTACCGGATTATCACCGCCTCGACATTGCCGCCACCTACAATTTTCTGCTGGGCAAAGCGCCCTCCACATTCGGCATCAGCCTTTTCAATTTGTACAACCGCGCCAACGTGTGGTACAAGGAATTTGAAATCATCAACAACCAGGTCATTTCGACCGATGTAAACTACCTGGGCATCACGCCCAACCTTACTCTCGGCGTAAAACTGCGCTAACGTACCACCGAACACGTACCACCGAACCCCAGTTCGGTGAAAAAAAACATACCACCGAACCCCAGTTCGGTGAAAAAACACCACCGAACCCCTGGTTCGGTTCAAAACACTAACCGAACTGGGATTCGGTTGTACATCGCCATGAAAAAAATACTCATACTTCCGCTTTTTCTCCTCTTCCTCTCCGCCTGCGAAAAAACCGCGCTCACCACCGCCTCCGATTCGGTGAACCGCCCGGTGGTGGAAGCCTATCTCTCGCCCGGCCAGGTGCCTGCTGTCAAGGTGACGCACCAACTGGCCTTTGCCAGCACAGACACGTTGGCCCGCCCGGTAGAAGGGCTGGAAGTATTCATCGAAACGGACGGCGCCGAGCACCCGCTCGCTTATTCGGCGGTCGATAGCGTGTATCACGCCGACGGTACCTGGCAGGTAGAAGCCGGCAAAACGTACCGCCTGCATTTTCAGTACAATGGCGGCGTGGTGGAAGCCGAATCGGTAGTGCCGGAGAAACCGCAGGCGTTTACCGCTTCTGCGGGCAGTATTGCCATTCCGGATTTTTCTCCCGGCAGCGGCGGCGGAATGCCAACGTTTCCCGATCCTATCGAACTGGGCTGGGCAAATACCGACGGCGCGTACTATCTCGTCGTTGTGGAAAATCTCGAAACCGATCCGGTGGCTATTTATGAAGACAATGGCGACACGAACAGACCGCCACGGCCCGTTTTTCGCAGCGAACCGGAACAAACCAATGCCTACGAAATAGGTTTCCGCAATTTCCAGTATTACGGTACCCACCGCGTCATTCTGTTCAAACTGAATGCGGAATACGCTTCCCTGTACGATGACAACGGGAATAGTTCGCAAAACCTCACTTCGCCGTATTCGAACGTGACCAACGGACTGGGTATTTTCACCGGACTGAACGCGGACACGCTCATGGTGGAGGTGACGCAGTAAGAGCCTCCCCCTCCCGGTTCTCACGGATTTCCGTTAAAACGGGTAGGGCCTAAAATGGCTTTTTTCAGGGATTTCGCAAACGGTGAAGTCGGCCGACCTTTGTAGCATGCCGGCATCGTCCCAAGGGACCGATTTTTTCACCTGACAAACGAAATCATGAAAAAGCAATTTTTACCCCTCCTGCTCACTATGTGCGCCATATTCGATCTGAGCGCACAGTGCCACACACTCACACTTCCGTACGGCGTGGTACAAACCGACATCAGCCGCGGATACAAGATTATTGCCGCACAGGACGGCACTTTTGTGATAGCGGGCGAATGGAACGACGAAGCCTTTCTGATGAAAGTAAATGCCCAGGGAGAACAGCTGATTCTGAAAAAATTCGGCGCCCAGATCGGCGGACAATCTACCTTCCACGATGTGGTAGATGCTCCCGACGGCGGGTTTGTTGCGGTCGGCCAATGCGACAACTGCACCGTTCCTGAAGACTCGATGTTGAAAGTCATCGTCATCAAAACCGACGCTAATCTTCAAATCGATGCCGGAATCGGTGTGAAAAAATTCGGTTCCGCTACGGATGGCACTTCAACAACCCAAAACGAACGATATGAGCCGGTCATAACGCGCACCGGAAATACCTACACGCTGGCAGCCGGTGTAAAAGTGGGCGCCGGCCTGAATCCGCAAAATACTGTGATCACGCGTTTGTCGGAAAACCTCGATCCCGTTTGGGAAAAAATGTACAACCTCGGTTTTTTCGAAATTCCGTACGACATCGTAGCAACCGGCGACGGGTTCATTTTGCCCGTCAACCGTGCTTTTTTGCCGCAGGCCGTTTTGTTGAAAATTGACCCCGACGGAAACATGTTGTGGAACAAACCTTTCACCATCGACCCTGCCCGCAATGTGGTGTACCTTCCTGCCACCCATGAGGTGGTGGTGATAGGGGAGCGGACCGACATGCCCAACAACCGCGACGCATTTATGATGCGTTTCGATGCAGCCACCGGCGCTGCCCTCGATTCCCTGCGCTGGGGCGAGCCGCTGGGCGACGAAGGCCAGGACGTGCAACTGCTGGGAAATGGCGACCTGCTGGCCGGCGTGCGCACCAACCTGCCCAACCCGTTCGGCATTTACGGCACCTCCAGAATATACCGCATTCAGGCGCATCCCTTACAGGTGTTGTGTTATGAAAATATTCCCAATCCCGACAACATTACCAACGTGTTGCTGACCAGCATCGTGCCGCTCAGCACGCAGGGAAAGGATTATGCCGTGACGGGTATCCGGGGATTCAACAACCGCACTTTTTTTCACTTGCGGGAAGACTGTGAAATCAATTACCAGTCGGCCGCCATTTGTGCAGGTGAAACCTTCACTTTGCCGGACGGGCAAACGGTTAGCCTGGCGGGTATTTATCAAAGCACCCTCAACGGGATTCACGGCTGCGATAGCCTGGTGCAAACCAGCGTGACAATCAGCACCCCCGTAGAGGCCGACAGCGTAGAAATACATGCCGATACCGGTTCGGGCAACGGCAGCATTAGCCTGCAACTGGTGAGTGGCGGTACGGCGCCGTACACGTTCCTTTGGAGCACCGGTGCTACCGGAAATGCAATCGGCGGGCTTGCAACCGGCAATTATTCGGTAACGCTGTCGGATGCTGCCGGGTGCCCGGCGGTTTTTTCGTTTGCCGTTGACCTGGAAGTCGCCACCAGTGCGCCGCAGATTTATTTCAATTTTACCGTTTATCCCAATCCGTTTGCAGAAAATCTACAGGTGCTTCTGGAAATGGAAAATGCAACGGGAGCCGATTATTCATGCAGGCTTATTGATACGAACGGGCGGGTGTGTACGACTTTCCGCTTGCAGCATGGAGTAAAGCACAGCGTGGAAACGGATCGCCTGCCTTCAGGAGTGTATGGGCTGCAATTGATTGAAAATGAAAAGGTTGCCATTCAGCAGGTTGTTGTGAAAATTTGAATAGGTTCACAAAAATGATAAACTTATATCGGCTCTAAACAAAAAACGATGGCCTCTTGCTCCCTGTTAATTTCGGACTTATCTCGTTACTTTTGCCGGAAATCCTCTCTGACATGGACGTTGAGTTTTTGGCACGACTGCAATTTGCGTTCACCATTGCGTTCCACTACATCTACCCTCCGCTGAGTATCGGCTTGGGCATGATGCTCATTTTTCTGGAAGGCATGTTCCTCCGTACGGGCGACAAGCAATACGAGCACCTGACCCGTTTCTGGATCAAAATTTTCGCACTCATTTTTGGTATCGGCGTAGCGACAGGCATCGTCATGGAATTCGAATTCGGCACCAACTGGGCCACCTATTCGCGTTACGTGGGCGATATTTTCGGGTCGGCGCTGGCGGCGGAAGGCATTTTCGCGTTCGCGCTGGAATCCGGATTTCTCGGGGTGCTGCTATTCGGCTGGAACCGGGTGAGCCCGCGGGTGCACTTTTTTTCGACAATTATGGTGGCTTTGGGTTCCATGTTTTCTGCCATTTGGATTGTGGTGGCCAATTCGTGGATGCAGACGCCGGCAGGATATCGCATCGAAGGAGAGGGCGTACACGCCCGGGCTGTGGTGACCGATTTCTGGGCCATGGTGTTCAATCCGTCTTCCATGGACCGCCTGCTGCACGTCATACTGGGCGCTTTCCTGGCCGGTTCGTTTCTGGTGCTCAGCGTACACGCCTGGTATCTGGTGAAAGGCCGGTTTCTGCAAATGTCGGAAAAGGCGTTTCGGGTGGCCCTGATCTTTGCTACGGCCGCCGCGCTCACGCAACTGTTCAGCGGGCACCGCTCGGCCAAACTGATCGCCGAATACCAGCCCGCCAAACTGGCCGCTTTCGAAGGCCATTACGACAGCCTCGCCGTGGCCGATATGTACCTGTTCGGTTGGGTAAATGATAAA
>JAKQJD010000190.1 GCA_029561355.1 Bacteroidota bacterium
TCGTTGGTTTTGGGCGCCCATTTCAGTTTGCCCCATTTGAACTGGAGTTGCAGGTGGTAGTTTTCGTACGCTTCGGTGGTGGAAATGCCGCCGAACTGTTCTCCGGAAATACGCAGGGCCTTTTGTCCATCTTCCGTAACGATGCTGAAAACCTGCTTTTCGTCTTTATTCAGTCCGGCAGGCTGCGCGCCGGGAACGGGTTTGCCGTCGGGGCCGAAGGGTGGACCGATGTACGTGTCCCAGCCCGACAGGTCTTTCCCGCTGAACAGGTATTTCCACGGCACCTTGGGTTCGTTCAGTTCGATAAAATAGCCGTCCGGATCGGCGATGTAAATCTGCCAGGCGCCGTCGAAACGCTGTTGCCGCAGGTAGGGCAGGCCTTTCGTTTTCAGGTAGGCTTCCACCGGGTCGGCATCGAGGATGGTGAGGGCAAAATGGGCCATGTTGGGGTCGTTGTTGGCCACCGGAAACGTACGCCCGGCCAGCAGGTGCAGTTCCTGCCCCGGCGCAATCCGGAACCACGAGCGGATGGCTTTCAGGTGTTCTGGCACCTCGATGGGCTCCAGTCCGATCACTTCCCGGTAGAAACGGGCGCTTTCCTCGATGTTTTTGACCGACAGCGCCACGTGGTTGTAGCCGGTGACGGGGATCTGGGCGGAAAGGGTAGGGGCGAACAGGCGGAGAAAGAGGAGGAAAAGCCCTGCTTTTTTGTACATGTTGATGGTTGAGCCGTTGAGTGATGCAAAGAAATCGGAATGTTATTTCGGGGGCGGGTGGTTTTCCGGACAGATCGGCGGGAGAATTTGGACAAGGGTACGAAGAATTGTGTTGGTTCGGAAGATTTATGGGAGAGGTTAGATGAAGCGCAGTGTTTTTTTTAACCACATAGATTTTTTTTTAAACACAAGGGGCACGAAGGGTTTTCACAAAGGGCACTATGCGCGACGTCGAAACTTGGTGCCCTTGTGGTTATTAGTTTTTTAAACCACAAGGGCACAAACCCACAAAGCGTGATGTCCACCAATTTTGTGTCCCTTGTGAAAACCCTTCGTGCCCCTTGTGGTTAAATATCCCTGTAGTTAATCGTAATTTCGCCGCCACAACCACCACCGAATAAAATCCTCAGCATGCCTATTTACCACAAACTGGGAAAAATACCCCGCACCCGCCACACCGTGTTCGAAAAACCGGACGGCAAGGGGATCTATTACGAACAATTGTTCGGCACCATCGGCTTCGACGGCATGTCGTCGCTGCTCTACGAAGTCAACCGACCCACGATGGTGCGCGAGATTTTGCAGACCGACGACCTGCGCCCGGAAATTGCCGTGGAGCGCAACATGACCGCCCGCCTGCTACAGGGCTTTCAGGTGCAGCCGCAGGACGATTTTCTCGACAGCCGCACCACTTTGCTCGTCAACAAGGACCTCCACATAGGGCTGGCAGCGCCCCGGCAGTCGCTGCGTTCGTATTTTTACAAAAACGCCGACGCCGACGAACTGCTGTTCATCCACAAAGGCTCGGGCAAATTGCGCACGTTTCTGGGAAATATCGACTTCGAATACGGCGATTACCTGGTTATTCCACGCGGCATGATCTACCAGATCGATTTCGACACGGCGGATAATCGCATCCTGTTTACCGAGTCGTTTCACCCGATTTATACGCCGAAACGCTACCGCAACTGGTTCGGGCAACTGCTGGAACACTCGCCATTCTGCGAGCGCGACTACAAACTCCCGACCGAACTGGAAACGTACGACGAGCGCGGCGATTTCGTCATCAAAGTGAAAAAACAGGGGCAGTTGCACCACCTGCTGTATCCCACGCACCCGTTCGACGTGGTGGGCTGGGACGGCTATAATTTCCCCTACGGCTTTTCCATTCACCATTTCGAGCCCATCACGGGGCGCGTGCACCAGCCGCCGCCCGTGCACCAGACCTTCGAGACGAAGGCGTTCGTGGTGTGCTCGTTTTGTCCGCGCCTGTACGACTACCACCCGAAGGCCATTCCGGCGCCGTACAACCACTCCAATATCGATTCGGATGAAATGCTGTACTACGTGGACGGCGATTTTATGAGCCGCAACAATATCGAGCAGGGGCACATCACGCTGCACCCGGCAGGTATTCCGCACGGACCCGCGCCTGGCGCCTACGAGCGCAGCATCGGCAAAACGGTGACGGAAGAACTGGCCGTGATGATCGACACATTCTCGCCGCTCAGCCTGACGAAGGCCGCTATGCAGATCGACGACGGGAAGTATTACAAGTCTTGGCTGGAACCGGGCATGTAAACCCGTCCAAATACATCTTTTGGAGCGTCCGATACGTCTTTTATCCCGTCAAATACGTCCTTTTGACCGTCGTTTACGTCCGTTACGTATCCTAATAGGTTATACAACCCAAACGGATACGTTCCCCACCTGTTCGTTTGGGTCCGGAACGTATTCGTTTAGGTCCGAGACGTAAAAGAATACGTCGAAGGACCTATTCAGATACGTGTCGGACGTAAACGACGGTCAAAGGAACCTATTTGACTGTATGTAAGACGTATCGGACGGTCAACAAGACGTGTCGGACCTTGTGGGAAACGTGTTGGACGGTCAAAAAGACGTAAACGGATGTATGGAACACGTATCTGACGGTCAAAAAGACGTATTTGACGGGCAGATAGAAGGGTTGAGGATATGTTGAGGATATGAGGGGTTGAGATTCAGCATCTATTGAAATGCTGAATCTCAACCCCTCAACATCTCAACCCCTCAACCCCTCAACCCCTCAAAAAAAAGCGCGTTTTCCGGCCCGTTCCCTCTATGCACTCATTCGTTGAGCGCTATAGAGCGGTATAAACTCCCCCGCTCCCGAAGCGGGTTGATATTGCAGGGATTCCAGCACGATCGGCCACAGGTTTTCGTAGGGAATCACCTCCACTTCGCGGTGCTGATTCACGGCATGCCAGGGCGTGTTGAGCAGTAACGTGTAATACTTTTCGGTTTTACCGTGTATCAGTTTCAGTTTGAAATCGGATTGGGGAACCTGTAGCAGCATTTTGATAAAATACTGGCTGCGCAGCGAATTCGTGTCGCTCAGGTACCGGCTACAGTATTTATTCATGGCGTCGATGCGGTTCTCGCATTCGGCCACCTTTTTATTGGCAATGAAAAACAGGAACTGGATGATCAGCACGCTGATATTCATGCCGCCTTTGTCTTTGGAAAGCAGCGGCACCTCATTGAGAAAACGGCTGATCTTGAAGCGTGTGGCAGGTAGTTCGTTTTCCGGCACATCGATCTTTTTGACGGAGATCAGATACCATACGTAGGCTTCAAAAATCTTCCAGATCTCGATGATCTGCGGCGGCTGGCTTTGCAGGTAAGGATTGGCCTGCACCTTCATCAGGATGTCGAAGGCCGCATCGTATTTTTCCGTGTGCATGGCCGTGATCAGGAGAATTTCCTGAATGCGGAACCAGTTGAATGAGTTGGTTTCCAGTACGGCTTCGATTTGCCGGGCATAACTTTCCACCTTTTCGAATTGCCGTGTATACAGGCAGCAGGTGATAATGTTGTAGTAAAACGCCTGTTGCACCATTTCGCTCCGGTACTTTTTGCCTTCGAAAAAACGAATGGCATCGACGCACACTTTTTCCATGGCGTGGTAGTCGTTGCGACAATCGTAAATGAGTGTTTCGATCAGTCGGCCGAAAAAATGAACCTTGAAAGAAGAAAAGCGCTGCATGTCGGGTTCGATGCGCTGGAAGTGTTCCAACGCTTTGGTCGACGAGGCCTCTTTATCGGAACGCGTATTGACGTGGTGCATCATCAAATCGCCGTAGAGTTTTTCCGCAGAGCGTTCCGCAAACCAGGTTTCCTCCATTTCCTGGTAGAGGGCATCCAGTTTTTCATATTTTTTGGTGTCGATATTGGAAGTGCTGAAGTACAACTGGAGGGTACGGATGATATTCATACTCAGTTCCGTGAACTCGAAATCGAGGGTGTGGCGCAACAGGTTTTCCAGTTGTTTGATGCCGACCGAGCGGATGTTTTTGCTGATCAGAATCATGGCGGAACTCCATTTTTTGGTACATTCCACAAAAGCCGTCTGGCGGTCCGGGTTCTTTTCTTCACGGAAATCGAGCAGAAAAACCATGTCGCACAAACGGTTTTTCAGGCGCGATTTCAAGGTCATGAGTCCGGATTCGCTCGAAATTTCAGGCAATAGCGCCATGATGTCCTTGTCCGAGTGAACGCATCCGCTGGCAATGGCGTGGTAAATTTTCCCCATTTGTGAATCGGGCTGGATAACGGCATCGAGAAGGCTGTTCGATCTGAATTTCGTTTTCTCGGTAAAATCAACTAAGTCCAGGAGTTCTTGCATGTCGGAAGAGGTTTATTTTCATAGGTAACGAGCGGATTAAAGGAAGGAAGGAGGGAGGAATAAAGAATCAGTTGGGAAAAAAGCAGATATATAAAATATGTGTTTGAAAAAATGGCAGGTCAATAAATAGGAGAGATGAATAAACAGGGTATAGATACCTGTTTGAAGTGCCTGCTTTCTGCTTTGAGAAACGAATGGGGTAAAGATAAGCGGTATGCGGCCGAAATCGGGAGGAGGCCATCTAATTGACCCTTGCGCTACATGTGGATGTAGCGGATCTTTTTCAAAAAGCAATTCATTAGCAAATATTGAATATGTTTGCATGAAAATACCGGCAAATATGCCATTTGTCCCGATCCATATTGCGCGTTTCCGTTTTTATCTGCTGCTTGCCGTGTTTTGTATTTCGGGAAACACGGCTGGTTTCGGTCAGACAACGATCAATGATTTCGACATGCGCCGGATCAGTTTGAAAGACGGGCTGGTAAACCAGTCGATCACGGCCATCTGTACGGACGCAAAAGGGCAGTTGTGGATCGGTACCCTCAACGGCTTGTATTCCTATGACGGGTTCAGGGTGAGCCGTTACGACATTCCGGGTTCAGATCCCCAGTATTTGCCCTACCATCAGGTTACGGATCTCCAGGAAATAAAAGAATCGGGTATCGTCCTGGTTTGCACCCGCAACGGTACCTGTGCCATCGATCCGGTACGCAGAAAAAATATTCCCGAAAATGACCTGGGCCTGCAGGAAGGAACGTTGAAAAACTGCCTGCAAATTGAAAAAAGCGCATCCGGCTTTTACTTCGCTTATACCCCGGGCATGATGTGCCGGCTGGAGGCTGCAGGTTCCGGAATTCTGAAAATGAACACCTGGTTTGGAGTGGATGCCGACCGGGACGTGAAAATGGTGGCAGATCCGGAGCGCGGCGACGCGGTGTGGTTGCTGCCGCACGAATCTGCCGCCCTTTATATCAGTTCCGGATCAGCCCACCGGTACACGCTGGAGCAGGTGCACAACAATGTTCCGGAAGTAAAAGGGCTGGTATACGTGATGTATGAAGGTGCAAAAGCCCTCGGCTGGGATATTGCATGGAATCTGTACCAGTTCGATCCGAAACGCAGCGAATGGGTTTTGTCAGAAGGCGACCTGTATGATTATTTTCCTGCCTTGAA
This sequence comes from Bacteroidota bacterium, assembly GCA_029561355.1. Taxonomy (GTDB): domain Bacteria; phylum Bacteroidota; class Bacteroidia; order Chitinophagales; family Saprospiraceae; genus M3007. The sequence goes on from JAKQJD010000190.1 coordinate 5,557, forward strand.
AACGATTGAAACCCTTCAAAGTCACCGGATTATGCTCAATTCTACGGGGAGGCTGGAGGCCGGGCAGGAAGGGCTTTGCACCAATTCCGGTTTGTTTATCATTCGGAAAAAAACATCCGCTTTCCATTCCGTTCCCGTGCTCCGCAACAAGGAAATTCGTGGTATTTATACCGATTCGACCGACGCCTGGTGGGCAAGTACGTATAACGGAACATTCAGCGGCATGCCCGGGCGGACCGGGACGAAATACTTTCCCTTGCTCAAAGGCGTGTGGAGTTTTTTGCAGACCGCCCCCGATTCCTGCCTGCTGGCTTTCGAAATGGAAAACGGGATCGGAAAATGGGATTTTAAGTCCAGTCAGATCCGGAAAAACAGCATCGTTACCACCAAACCGGCCGGTTCGGGCGCCTATCATACCTTGTCGTTGTGCAAAGATTTCCGGGGCGTATTATGGGCAGGAACGTATGAGGAGTTATTGCACAACACGCCTGAAACCCCTGATTCTTTCGAAGTATTTGTGGATCCGGTCAGCGGACGGAAATTTGAAAAGCCCGTCATCCGGTCCATTCTCGCCGATCGCGATTCCAGTATCTGGATCGGTACGGAAAGCGGCTTGTTTCGCCTGCTTTTTAATAAAAACGGGAACCGCTACGAACAGGACCCCGAATCGCCCTATGCCAAAGGGATCGTGGTGAGCGGATTGTACCAGGATCGCTTCGGCAACCTGTGGCTGGCCACTAAAGGCAATGGAATCGCCTGCCGGTACAGGCGCGGGCACTGGCGCTGGCTCACGACCGCCAACGGGCTCAGCAACGACGTGACCTGCCGCGTGGAAGGCAGCGATCAGGACCGCGTATTGTGGGTTAGCACCCACCACGGCCTTTCCCGGTTCGACATTGTTTCCAGTACTTTTTGCAATTATTTTGAAGAAAACGGACTTCCTTTTGACGAATTCAACGCCGGCTCCAGTGCACACGTCAAAAACGGAACCCTGTATTTCGGCGGCCTCAACGGAATGGTTCATTTCCGGCCCGATTCGGTACCGGTTTATTCGTACGTGTATAAAACCATCATTTCAACTGTAAAAGCCTACAATTCCCGGCACGACACGCTACAGACTTTTTACCCCGCACAGGAAGGTTTGTCTTTGTGGCCGTATCCGGAATACGTGGAAATTCTGCTGGGCGCAAATGAATTTGTTCAGCGTGACAAGATCAGGTTCCGGTACCGTTTGATCGGAATATCCGACAACTGGACATTTACCAACGGAGAAAGGGAAATCAAATATTTTAAACTTCCCCCCGGTCAATACATGTTTGAAGTACAGATATGGCATCCCGGCGGGTATTATGGCGAAACGGCCATAGTTCCCCTGACGGTACGGACGCCGTTTTATGAAACCCTGTGGTTTATTGCCCTGCTTTTTCTGGCCTGCCTGCTGCTGGCGCACCGGGTGTACCTCTGGAGGGTGCGGCGCGTTTTGAAGGAACAGGAGATCCGCCGGCAAATAGCCGACGACCTGCACGACGATATTGGCAACAAACTGAACATTATCAGCATCCTGGCCCAGAAAGTTGCGCGGTTGAACCAACCGCCCGGACAAGAACCTTACAATACGGCCCTGCAAAAACTGGTGGGTATCACGCGGGAAGCACTCCTGTCTTTGCATACCATGATCTGGACGGTCGACCCTACCAAAGACAAAATGTCGAACCTGCTGACGAGGATGGAAGATTTTGCCGACGATTACCTGCATCCGCTCAATATATCCTACGTTTTCCGTATTCCTGAAAACCTCCCCGACCGGGAAATCAACCTGAAGATGCGGCATCACCTCATCCTGATCTATCAGGAGCTACTCACGAATATGATCAAACATTCCCCGCCGAGACAGGTTGTTTTCCAGATTACCCTTTTGGAATCGGGCCGGTTCGAACTGGAAATGCTGAATGAGCACATTGAAAAAACCAACGAATACGCCACGATATCGGGTCACCGGGGCATGGAAAGCCTTAAAAGGCGCCTCCAACAGGTGAATGGCCGGATCGAACAGAAAGAAATGGCCGAAAATTTGCAGAGAACTACTTTGATTATTTTTAATATATTTAAAAACTAACAGGAGGGTCCTCAACCCCTCAACCCCTCAACCCCTCAACATCTCAACTCCTCAACCCCTCAACTCCTCAACCCCTCAACTCCTCAACTCCTCAACCCCTCAACATCTCAACTCCTCACCAACTTCCCCCCTTCGTTATGCTCAACATAGCCATTATTGAAGACGACCCCATGTTGCGGGAAGAACTGACCGACTTTTTCAAAAAGAATAACCGGATTTATTGCGCCCTGGTGGTCGACTCCATTGCCAGGTTTCAGCATTTTTTCCGGCCGTTCATGGAGATCGATATCGTACTGCTCGACATCAATCTTCCGGCCGTATCCGGGTTGGAGGGGCTGCCGGCTATCCGAAACCTGCTTCCTGATGCCGAAATCGTTATGCACACTGTGGTAAATGACCATGATACGATTTTCAAATGTATCTGTGCCGGCGCCAACGGCTACCTGCTGAAAAACGGCGACCTGGCCGAACTCGAAACCACCCTGCTTTCCATCGAAGAGAACAGTGGCTGCGCCCTTACACCTTCCGTTGCACGGCGCATCATTTCCTATTTCCAACCCAAGGCCAAGGAAAAAAACACCGAATCGCTCTCCGACCAGGAATTGAAAGTGACCCGGTTTCTGGTAGACGGCCTGTCATACCAGCAAGTGGCGGATGCGCTTAATATTTCTATAAACGGGGTACGTTACCATGTCAAGAATATTTATAAAAAACTGCATATCAAATCCAAAAGTGCATTACTGCGCCGATACTGGGAAGGCCGGATCGATTTGTAGTTTCACATATTAAACGAGCGTTAAATTCTTGCCTAGAAAACGCTTTCTATTTTCTATCTATTTACATCTATATAAATTAATTACACATTTTGAATTTACATGATGCGTAAGAAAACGGGTTTTTTGTCCTTTTTTGGAAAAAGGGCATGCGCCTAACTTTGGAGCAAAGCAACTCGTGTTTCATTCTTGTAAATCATCCTCTCATGGTAGTATCTACTCTTCAGTTCAAGCCTTTGTCTCACAAAATTTCCTTAACCGTTTTGTCAGACAGAAAATTCAAGGGAATCAACAACGTGGATGTTTTGGGCCATTGAGCCGTTGATCTTCCCGGTTTATTTCCGATAAGAAGGGAGAAACCCACCACGCTTCTTCCTTCTTTTTTTGGAGTTCCGCTTACCCTGTTTTTTAGTGCCGGTACCATATGATAGCCTCGCTATCAGGTGATCGCTATGCACTGCCTCAAGTTGATAATGTCCTCCTTCTATGAAAACCCGACCCTCGCAACTGAAAAATAATACATCTGAACACAGGGAAGTCGAATCGTTTGATATCCCGATTTTTTTAATCCCCTGGAGTATTCCTCCCATTTTTCGAAAACTCGCGCCCGATTGTGTAAAGTGGATTGTCAGGGCGGATTGTGATTCGGATAAATAATTGAAATTCAAGGTATTAGGCAGGTTTTGAACACCCTGTTTATGAAATAATCCCCCACCATTTTTAATCCTTTTGTGCTTTCACACACATACTAATCCGATCACCGTGCTCCCCCGCCCGCTGATCCTGTATCGCTGTTTCGCCTAAATAATCTCGGATTGATGAAACTATTTACTCCTGTTACCCGGGATGTCTTGCAGTGTATTGCCAGACGTCAAACCGTACAATTAAATCGAAAAAATCTCCCTTTCCATAGTCAGTCCGAAAGGCGGAAGTCTCCCTTTATTTTTTTTCTGTTTTATGTCCTGATCTGCGCCGGCGTATGCAACGTCCCCCTGTTTGCCGCCGGTGCAGTTTGTACCTTCAGAACAGACCCCGACAGCCTGGTCGAAAACCGGCCATTGGCCACCCCGGACCCTTTGCTGGGCGCCGGGGCGATGTATTTCGGATCTGCGGTTTCCGGTGAAATAACCCAATCCGCTTCCGAAGGAACGGGAAAGGTGACACCCTCCGTTTGCAACGATCCGCTTACCGGCAAAAACGTAGTCATCGACGACCTTTCCGGCGGTGTAGCCTGTGTGCTGTGTGGCAATGCCGATGTAAAAAACCTGGTGGACGGCGACCTGAGCAATTATTCCGCGTTCAATCCGACCGCAATCCTGGTGAGCACTTCCATTGTTTCCATCAAGGATATCGTACAGGATTACGATGCGGGTACACGCGGCGGTTTTGTCATCGAACCGCAAGGCGGTTTGATCGGAACGGGGGTGCTGGGTAGTTTCCAGATACGCACCTACCTCAACAACGTGCTGCAGGAAACCTTTACCGGCGGCGCTAATCTGCACATCAATGTGCTGGGCGCATCCGCCGGAAAACAGCGCCTTTCCTTCCTCTCCACCCTGAATTTCGATGAAGTGGAACTGGTGCAAACCGGCCTGGTGAACGCTCTTTCCTCGGTCCGCGTATACTATGCTTTTGTAGAACATACCGGCTGCGATTACAATTGCAGCACCAAAGTAATTACGGGTTCTGTCTATAACCCGGCGATCGAAAACAGCCATTCGGGTACACTGAGTGGCATTTGTTTGTTATGTGTAACCAATACGGTGCGTGCCGTCGACGCCGACACTACCAATTTCGCCCGGCTTGCGATGGGGCTCGGTATTGGCGCCGTACTGGGCGTTTCGGTGAAAGCGGCCAACAACATACCGATTCCCGCCGGATACGATGCCGGGTTTGTGATTCGCGATAACGGGCTGCTGGGACTGTTAAGTGTTCAGGTGCTCGGCGGAATGTCTATCAGGACCTACCTCGGGGGCAATCCGCAGGAAACAAAATCATTTTCAACGCTGGCAGATTTGACGGTGCTCGGCGGCGATTTGCAGGCGATCAGTTTCAAAACGACGATGCCCTTCGATGAAATTCAACTGCGCATCGACGGCGGGCTCATCGCTGTAGGAGTAGATGTACGCGCTTACTACGCATTTGTACGTCCCGACAGCGATAACGACGGTTTTGTGGATTGCGTGGACAAGTGCGCCGGCCAAAACGACAACCTCGATGCAGACGGCGACGGAATTCCCAATGGCTGCGACGCGGCGGTGTGTACGGTCAATGCGGGGACCGATCTGACGGCATGTCCGGTCACCACCACAGCGCAATTACCCGCTGCCGGTGTGGGTCAAACCTGGTCGGCCCTGCCCGGCAACCCTTCGGTGGCTGCTGTTAGTTCCGGTGGCGCCGTTACGGGTTTATCTGCCAGCGGTATTTACGGTTTCGTGCTCACAGAAGGTGCCTGCCGGGACACTGTTTACATCAATCACCAGGAACAAAATCTGGATTATGCCTGCAATAACCCGATCACGGGGTATGGCGTCATCATAGACCAAATAGGGCTCACAGGCGGTATTTGCCTCTTGTGCGGCGGCGGTACAGCAGCCATCGACGGCGATTTAAGCAATTATTCGACCTATATGATCGGGGTAGGGGTGCTCACCGCTACGTCGGTTATTTCCGTAAAAGATACCACCCAAATTTATCCGGCGGGCTGTCGAACAGGTTTCCTGGTAGAGGCAGTAGGTGGATTACTGGATGCGACAGCGCTCACCACACTACAGATCCGGACCTATCAAAACAATGTTCTGCGGGAAACGGCTACCGTTGGCAACGGCCTGCTGGGCGCTTCGGTACTCACCGGAAACGGCAATAAGCAACGGCTCAGTTTTGTCACTACCCTTTCTTTCGATGAAGTGGAACTGGTGGTCACTTCCGTGGTGGGTGCGCTGAGTTCCATCCGCGTTTATTATGCATTTGAAGAGCCCGCCGCAGGCTGCCCGAACCTGGGAGATGCGGACCTGTGCTCGCAGGACCTGATTGCGAGTGACGCCACTTATTGCGGACAGATCTCTTACGACCACAGCGGTATTACCGGCGGCGCATGTGTGAATTGTTCGGTCACGCGACTGGGCGACCTGATCGACAACAGTTCTTCCAACTATGCCATCATCAACATTACCGGCGGCGTACTGGCAGCCCGCGGCAGTGTTTCGGTTAAGACCAGGCAAACGATTCCTGCCGGTTATGTGGCCGGTTATACCATTTCTTCCAACTTCAATATTGCCGACGTAACGGTTTTGTCGGGTATCCGGATCACCACCTTTCTCAATGGTGTGCAGCGCGACCAGTTCAGCGGCAGCGGATTGCTACAGGCAAAGGTATTGAACGCGGCGAGCGGCCTAAGCCAGATCACCATGAAGACCACCCTGACGTTTGACGAGGTGCAGTTGAGTATGGGCGGCCTGGCTTCGGTGCTGACTTCCACCAACGTGTACGGCGCATTCGTGTACGGCGATTCGGACAATGACGGCGCGCCCGATTGTGTGGACAAATGTTGCGGCAGTTCGGATAACCTGGACTCCAACGGCGACGGGCAGCCGGATGGCTGCGATCCGCTGCCTGCGGCCAATGACGACAACGTGACGGTCGATTCGAACGAGCCGGTACCAATTAATGTACTGGTCAACGACAGTTTCGGCGACGACGGCCCTTCCACTTCGGCCATCACCATCGTAACGCCTCCCACCCACGGCACGGCCACCGTCAACAACAACGGCACCCCCAATGACCCGACAGACGACACCATCGTATACACTTCCGCCAATAACTATATCGGATCCGACCAATTGGTTTACAGGATCTGTGAACGCACCGGTGATTGCGACAACGCTACGGTATTTATCAACGTGGCTCCGGTAAACGACCCTCCGGTCGCGAATCCGGACCCTTACACTATGAACGAAGACACGCCACTGTCGGGTAATGTCGTATCGAATGATACCGATCCCGACGGCCCGGCAGTGGTTGTGTCTCTTGTGTCGGGGCCTGCCAACGGCACACTCATGCTGAACCCGGACGGTACGTTTACCTACACGCCGAATACCAATTTTAATGGAACGGACAGTTTTGTTTATTCCTATTGCGACGGCGCCGCTCCCACCCCCGCTTGCGACCAGGCCACTGTTACCATCACCGTAGCGGCGGGCTCCCTTTCATTGTCGGTTCGGGTGCAGTTGCAGGGAGCGCTTTTGGGAAATGTCGACGGACTGATGCGCGACGACCTGCGTACGCCTGTAAACGTGATTCCTGTAACGGAGCCTTATGCAGCGCTGGGTGCATTCGCGCATGTCAACGGCGGCGGCGGTGAAACCGTTTCCGCGCCGGCGACCGTTTTTGCCGACAACGGCGCCAATTCCATCGTCGACTGGGTATTTATCGAATTGCGCAATGGTGGCAACTTCAATTCGGTGGTTGCCACACGATCCGCCCTGTTACAGCGCGATGGCGATGTGGTGGAAGTGGACGGAATTTCGCCGGTATTTTTTGCCAATTCGGCCCCTGCGTCTTATTACGTATCCATTCGCCACCGCAACCACCTGGGCGTCATGACGGCCAATGCCGCAGCACTGGCGGCAAGTGGAAATGTGGTGGATTTCTCGAGCCTGAGTACGCCGCTCTGGGACGACGGAACCAATCTCGACGGCTTCGAACAGGTAACCATCAGTGGAAAATATGCCCTTTGGGCGGCCAACAGCAGGGTAGATGCAGGCGTCATTTTCGCCGGAGAATCGAACGACAAGGATGCTGTTTTTAACCAGGTCGATCAGGCGCCCGGAAATATCCTGCATTCGCAGACCTACATTCTTTCCGGATACCGCACAGGCGACGGCAACCTGAATGCCCGCACCATTTACGCCGGCCAGAACAATGACGTGGATTTCCTTTTCAACAATGTGGATACCCATCCGAGGAACGTCCTCCGCAGCCAGACTTTCATTATCCGCCAACAAATACCGCAACAATAGCCCTCTTGCACCATGCTTTTGCGCCCATCTGTATTCTCTTTCTGAAAAATGTAAACTTTAATATGAAACGATTTCGACTCCCGTTATTCTTCCTGGTTAGCCTGCTATGCTGGAGCAGTGTGATCAACGCGCAGGACTCCATCCGGTATGCCATTTTGCAGAATACCATGGATCCGCTCCGGCTCACCGCAGTAGCATACCCCAACTTTACTTCCAACAACGTCACGATTTCGACTGCCGTATTTACGTTTTATGTTCCGGCCGGTACCGTATTGAGCCCGGCTATTCCGGTACTTCCTGCGACCGGCGTTTTTACGGACATCACAGGCAGCTGGCGGATTGAAAAAATCACGCCTGCCTTATATGCCACAACCGGAAATCCGGCCAGTGATTTGCTTGGAAACGACGTTTACCAGTGCGTCCTGCAAAATTCACCTACACCTATCACCACTTCCGGACAGCCGATACAACTGTTTACCTTCCGGGTACCATCCGATTGTATGAATGGCGCCATTCAGGTGCATACCAATAACAACAGCATCCGCCAGGCACTGTTAAACGCTTTCGGCATCAATATCAACAACCAGATGTCGGTGAGTGTCAACGATGCTATTTCGACGGATATTTACAAAGGAAACATCACCAACCCTGCATTGTACAACTGCCCGCTCGATGACGTGCCGGATGCGGTGGACGATATGGTGAGTGTCAACGAAGACAATTCCATTCTTGTCAACGTGACTGGCAACGACGATTTCGGCAACAATATTCCCGCTACCGGACCCATCGTGATCACCACGCCGCCGGCAGTAGGCACTGCTACTGTGAACAACAACGGAACACCCAACGACCCGACCGACGACCAGATCAACTACGTGCCGCCCGCCAACTTTAACGGCACAGTCACGCTGAATTACCAGATCTGCGACGCGGATGGCGATTGCGATATAGCGCTTGTTACCATCGTTGTCGCCCCTGTGAATGACGCTCCGACGGTACCCAACTCCACTGCGCCGGTAAATGAAGACACGCCGTTTTCGTTTTGTCTGCCGATCACGGATGTGGACAATACCACTTTCACAGTCACCTCCGTATGCCTTCCCGATATTGGGGTGATCAGTAACCTGACCAACCCTGCCACTACACAATATTGCCTGACCTATACGCCGAATCCGAATGCGAACGGCCCCGATACGCTTTGTATCCAGGTCTGCGACGGAAACGGCGGCTGCGATACCTCCACCGTAGTGATCAATGTACTTCCTGTAAATGATCCGCCCGTTGCCCTGAACGACAACGTGTCGACACCGGAAGACATGGCGACCACGTTCAGCATTACAGCCAACGACACAGATGTGGATGGCACGATCGATCTGACTTCCGTAGACCTGAACCCCGGTCTGGCAGGAATCCAGACGTCGGTGACGGTAGCGGGCGGCACGTTCGTGTACAATGCCGACGGCACGGTGACCTTCACACCGAATGCCAACTTCAACGGAACCGCAACGACCAATTACAACGTGTGCGATACAGGCACCCCGACGCCGGTGCAGTGCGCACAGGCCACCATCACGGTTACGGTAAATGCTGTGAATGACGCGCCCGATGCGATGAACGATACGTACCCGCTGACGGAAGACGGCGTGCTGACGGGCAACGTTTCCACCAACGACACCGACCCGGACGGCCCGATGACGATCATTACCGTAGTAACGCCTCCGGCAAACGGTACATTGGTTTTGAACCCTAACGGTACGTTTACCTACACCCCGAACGCGAACTTCAACGGTCCGGATACCTACACATATTCCTACTGCGACGGCGGTACGCCGAACCAGTGCGACCAGGCGACCGTGACGATCAACGTGGCGCCGGTGAACGACCCTCCGGTAGCGAATAACGACAGCCAGTCGACCCCGGAAGATATGGCGACCACTTTCAACATTACCGGCAACGATACGGATGTGGACGGCACGATCGACCTGACTTCGGTGGACCTGAATCCGGGGCTGGCAGGAATCCAGACTTCGGTGACGGTAGCGGGCGGCACGTTTGTGTATAACGGAAACGGTACGGTGACCTTCACGCCCAACGCCAATTTCAACGGTACGGCTACAACGCCTTACAACGTGTGCGACACGGGTACGCCGATGCCGGCACAATGCGCCCAGGCAACCATTACCGTCACGGTAAATGCGGTAAATGACGCACCCGATGCTGTGAACGACCCTGTTACTACCAACGAGGACGCACCTGTCACGTTTAATGCCACTGCCAACGACACGGACGTGGACGGGGCAATCGACCCGGCAACATTCGATCTGGATCCTGTTACGCCGGGCATTCAAACAACGTTTACGGTTCCGGGTGGTACGTTTGCCTACAATGGCGGCGGTTCGGTGACCTTCACACCAAACAGCAACTTCAACGGAACGGCTACTGTGAACTATCAGGTTTGTGATACGGGCACACCGACCCCGGCACAGTGCGATCAGGCAACCATTACGGTTACTGTTAATGCAGTGAACGACCCTCCGGTAGCGAACAACGACAGCCAGACGACGCCGGAAGACATGGCGACCACGTTCAATATTACAGCCAACGATACGGATGTGGATGGCACAATCGATCTGACTTCCGTAGACCTGAACCCGGGCCTGGCAGGAATTCAAACTTCTGTGACGGTTGCGGGCGGCACGTTCGTATACAATGGCGACGGCACGGTGACTTTTACACCAAACGCCAACTTCAACGGCACCGCCACGACCAATTACAACGTGTGCGATACCGGCACCCCGACGCCGGTGCAGTGCGCACAGGCCACCATCACGGTTACGGTAAATGGAGTGAACGACGCGCCAGATGCGATTCCGGATACCTATCCGCTGACGGAAGACAACGTGCTGACGGGCAATGTTTCTACCAACGATACCGACCCGGACGGACCGATGACGATCATTACCGTGGTAACACCTCCGGCAAACGGCATGTTAGTGCTGAATCCTGACGGCACGTTTACCTACACGCCAAACCCGAACTTCAACGGACCCGACAGTTTTACTTATTCTTACTGCGACGGCGGTACGCCGAACCAGTGCGACCAGGCCACAGTGACGATCAACGTGGCGCCGGTGAACGATCCGCCGGTTGCGAACAACGACAGCCAGTCGACCCCGGAAGACATGTCGACCACCTTCAATATCACCGGCAATGACACGGATGTGGACGGCACAATCGATCCGGCTACAGTGGACCTGAATCCGGGCCTGGCAGGCATCCAGACTTCTGTGACAGTAGCAGGCGGCACGTTCGTTTACAACGGAAACGGTACAGTGACTTTCACGCCGAACGCCAATTTCAACGGTACTGCTACGACGCCTTACAACGTATGCGATACAGGTACGCCGATGCCTGTTCAATGCGCGCAAGCAACCATTACCGTCACGGTAAATGCAGTAAATGATGCACCCGATGCCGTGAACGACCCTGTTACTACCAACGAGGACGCACCAGTAACGTTTAATGCCACTGCCAACGACACGGACGTGGACGGTACCATCGACCCGGCAACGTTCGATCTGGATCCGGTTACACCGGGCATTCAAACAACCTTCACGGTTCCGGGTGGTACGTTTACCTACAATGGCGGCGGCTCGGTGACCTTCACGCCGAACAGCAACTTCAACGGCACGGCTACTGTGAACTATCAGGTTTGTGATACGGGCACCCCGACACCGGCCCAGTGCGATCAGGCTACGATTACGGTTACCGTCAATGCAGTGAACGACCCTCCGGTAGCGAACAACGACACCCAGACGACGCCGGAAGACATGGCAACTACTTTCAGTATTACCGGAAATGATACCGATACCGACGGCACGATCGATCTGGCTTCCGTGGATCTGAACCCGGGGCTGGCAGGAATCCAGACGTCGGTGACAGTAGCGGGTGGTACGTTCGTTTATAACGGAAATGGTACGGTGACTTTCACGCCGAACGCCAACTTCTTCGGCACCGCCACGACCAATTACAACGTGTGCGATACAGGTACGCCTACACCGGTGCTCTGCGCACAGGCCACCATCACAGTTGCGGTGAATTCCGTGAACGACGCCCCCAATGCAGTAAATGATGTGGTGACGATCAATGAAGATACGCCTACCCCTATCAACGTTCCTGCAAACGACACCGACGTGGAAGGCCTTAACCTGGGTAGCGTAACGATCGTAACCGGCCCGGCAAACGGCAGTGTTTCAGTTAATAATGTGACGGGTGTGGTGACGTATACGCCGAATGCGAATTTCGTCGGCACCGATATGTTTACCTATTCCATTTGCGACAACGGAACTCCAATTCTTTGTGATCAGGCTACGGTAACGGTAACGGTAAACGCCACGAGCGTTCGTTTGCTGGCTAAAATGCGCCTCCAGGGTGCGCTCTTCGGCACAAACGGCATGCTGATGCGCGATACGCTGCGTCAATTGAACCGCCTCCCCTCGGTTGAACCTTATTCCGCTATGCCGGGCTTCGTACACGTCGGCAATCCGGGTGGTGAAACGGTGGGCAACACGGCAGTTGTTTTTGCCAACAATGGCGCCAACTCCATCGTCGACTGGGTATTTGTGGAACTGCGCAGTTCGTCCAATCCTGCCACCGTTGTAAAAACACGTTCAGCGCTCCTGCAACGCGATGGCGACGTAGTTGACATCGACGGCGTTTCGCCGCTGGTATTTGAAAATACCCTGCCCGGCAGTTTCTATGTGTCCGTACGGCACCGCAACCACCTTGGCACCATGACTGCCGCTTCCGCTGCACTCACAAATGCAGGTACTGTTGTGGACTTTACCAGTCTGGCGGCCGCCCTTTGGGACGACGGTACAGGCCTGAACGGTTTCGAACAAGCAACGGTAGCAGGCGCTTTTGCCCTGTGGGCGGGGAACGTCAACGTCGATAAATCAGTGATTTACGCAGGTCAGGACAATGATAAAAATACGGCTTTCAATCAGGTGGATCAGGCGCCCGGCAATGCTGTTTTGCATTCTCAATTGTATATCTACAATGGATATTTCACGGGGGATGTGAACATGGATGGGTCTGCGATTTTCGCCGGACAGAAGAACGACATGGACTTTATCTTCAACAATGTCGACAGCCATGCGAAAAACATCCTTCGGAGTCAGACGTATGTGATTCGTCAGCAACTTGCAGAATAATGAATGATTTCCAGGCAGGGCGGGCAATGGCTCGCCTTGCCTGCCTTGTTTAATCGGAAGAATAACCGTGTTTTCCCGGATTTTCTTTCATCGTTCCATCCTTATCCGTTGTTCACACTCATGAATAAAATTTTCACTTATTGCTTATTCGGGTTCCTGTTTTTGATGGGAGCAACAGGCTTAAAAAGTCAGAGCCTGACGTACGGCCTGGTGCAGGACGTCAATAATCCTTTCCAGTTTACCGCCGTGGCGTATCCGACAGTAAGTTCGGGAAATGTGACGATTGCGACCGCCGTTTTTACATTTTATCTGCCCGCCGGTACACTGACGAGTCCGGGTATCCCGGTTCTTCCCGCATCCGGTTCGTTTAATAACATAACCGGAACCTGGCGAATTGAAAAGATAACGCCTGCTTACTACGCGGGTTTTGGCTTTAATGCAGGCGACCTGCAGGGGCGGGACGTTTACCAGTGTATTTTGCAGGACTCGCCGACGCCTGTTTTTGTGGCGAACCAGCCGCTTTCGCTGTTTTCGTTTAGCGTGCCCGAGGATTGTATCGGCGGTGCGCTGGAAGTGCATGTCAACAACAATGCGATCCGCAACGCGCTTTTCAACAACGCGGGCATCAACATCAACAATGAAATGTCGGCCAGCGTCAACGACGCGCCTTCGGTAAATATGTACGTGGGTAATAACCCGGCTACGGATTCGTACAACTGTCCGCTGGATCAGGTCATTCCGATTGCCAACCCGGCTGCTATCACTGCTTGTGCTACGGTACCGAACGGGCTTACAGCGGTGTTCAATTTGAACAGCGTGACGGCTACGGTGATTGCCGGAAATACGGAAACGGTGGCGGTGACCTGGTTTTCGGATATCAACTTGACCATTCCGATCAACAATCCGGGTTCTTACGTGAGCCCTTCCGCAACGGTTTACGCCAAAGTGACCAACGTGCAATCGCTGGAATTTGTTTCGGCTCCGGTTACCTTGACGGTCAATCCGACGCCGCTGGCGGATGCGGGCGCCGACGTGGCTATTTGTGCAGGCGCTTCCGTGACCTTGAACGGCAGCGGCGGAACAACCTGTTTCTGGACGCCGGCTGCCGGGCTGTCGAATCAGAATATTTGTAATCCCGCTGCTACGCCTGCAACTTCCACCTTGTATACCTTGCGCGTAACCAATGCCTTCGCTTGCTCGGATGTAGACGACGTGCTGGTAACGGTTCGGCAAAACCAGTCGATCGTCTGCAATGACCAGGTGCAGGTTTCGCTGAATGAAAACGGATTGGCTTTTATCCTTCCCGGAATGATTCTGGAGGGAGAAAATGCGAATGAAGCGGATTTGTTCACGGTAACGATCACTACGCTGGTAACCAACCAGCCTGTGCCCAATCCACTCACCTGCGCCAATGTGGGTCAAACCCTGCGGGTTCGGATTACGGATGAATGCAACAATAATTTCTGCACGGGAATCATTACCATTGAAGACAAATTGCCGCCTGTGCTGGAATGCCCATGTACGGCAACTGAACCGACCATTGGATGCACGTTTACCTGTGCCGATAAAGATGGTATCCTGAACGGTAGCATTGCCACACCGCTACCGGTTGCTACGGACAATTGTGCCGGAGTTATCACGACGATCGTAAACGGCCCGAACGTGCCGGGTGCGAACCTCTACAAAAAAGACATCTACATCGACGGCGGCCCATGTGGAATAGCACGGATCGAGCGTACCTGGACGGCGAAAGATGCGTACGGTAATTCGGCGCAATGCACACAAATATTCTACCTGGAGCCATATGGCCTGGACGACGTGAACATCCCGGATGACATCACAATCGAATGCGCAGGTTGCGGCATTACCGCCGGCACACTGCCATGCGTAACGGGTGTTCCGACGGTACCTGGTAGCGATGTGGATGGAACCTACGAAATTATCACCTACAACTCGAACTGCCAGGTCCTGAGCGAAGGTCTGTGCAACCTGGGCGCTCAATACGACGATACCCGTATCGTTGTTTGCCCGGGCACATTCAAAATCCTGCGCCACTGGACGGTTCTGGACTGGTGTACGAACACCTTCCTTGAATTCGACCAGTTGATCAAAGTGGTGGATGACCAGGGACCTGCGATCACGACACCTGTCGATATGACGGTTTCGACGAATCCAAGCCAGTGCTGCGCTACGGTCAACCTGCCGGACGTAATCGTCGAAGACGCCTGCTCCGCAACGGCGAACGTGAGCGCGATGGTGGTGGTATACGACCAGTACCTGCCTGATCAGGTGATCGGAACGTACACGATCAACGGTAACAGCCTGTCCACTTTCCCGGGCAATAACTTCTGGGATTGCGACACGCTGGCACACTACGGTACCACACCTTGCCTGCCGATCGGCATACACCAGGTGATGTACATGGCGGAAGACGTCTGCGGAAACACCACGGTGGCAACCTTCAACCTGGAGGTTGTGGACCTGACCCCGCCGGTGGCTACCTGCACGCAGTTCACGACCGTGGCCATTGGTGGCGAC
>JAKQJD010000216.1 GCA_029561355.1 Bacteroidota bacterium
ACCCTGCCCGACCGCCATATTTTGATTGAAATGTCTTTTATGGCGCCATATCCGAAATTAAACGAGATTGTTTTTCAACTTTGCACCAAAGGTTACAAGCCCATTCTGGCACATCCGGAACGCTACCTGTATTATGCCGACCACCCGGAGCAATTCGAACGCATCCGGGATTTCGGTTGCAAACTGCAGGTAAACACCCTGTCGCTGTCGGGATATTATGGCAAACCTTCCCAAAAACTCGCACAACGCCTGATCGAAGCGGGACTCATCAGTTTTTTAGGTACCGACCTGCACCACCACCGGCACCACGAAAACCTGAAAGCCGCCCTGCGCGATGCCCGGCTCGTGCGCATGATGGAACAGATGCCTACTCAAAATAACAACTGGCTATAGATCTCCCACGGAGCGTGTTTTGTGTTTGGTGTTTGGGCCTCACCCCATGGCCCACAGTAAATACTTCAAATCTCTGAACACCGTAGTTGATTTACGATTGCCGATTACATGATATCCGATTTCCGATTTGATTGATGAGTGATGATTTCTACAAAAGCCCGGCATTCCTATGGTAATTAAAAACGATCTGTTGAAAGCGTGTGGCTTTTGCTTAAAAAAAGCAATGACAGAACGAGTTGGCCAAATATCGGGTTTCAGAAGATTTGTGCCCTCTTACCAGTTCAAAAATCGCATATCAAAATCGCAAATCGTAAATCATGTAATCGAATATCGTAAATCAACAATAAGTCCCTGTTTACCAATATAATATGAATAGTTTTACCAAATCAATCTACGCGTTCTGCCTCGCATCCACGCTGCTGCTGGGTTCCTGTATCCACCACCGGGAACTGGTCAATTTCAACGAAGGCCCTTCGTTCAGCGCTACCGGCGAAGCGATCGCCAACCAGACGCCCCTGGTGCTGCAACCCGACGACCTGCTGGCTATCAGCGTACAATCGGCCGACCCGCGTGCCAGCGCCCCGTTCAATTTTACGATGCTGCCGGAAATCAACCAGAACCAGACGGGTATGATCACCCCGACGACCGCCAGCAACAACATGCAACCCAACTACCTGATCGACGCCGGCGGAACCATCAATTTCCCGTCATTGGGTAAAATCACGGCTGCCGGACAGAGCACCAGTCAGTTGCGCGACACCCTCACGCTGCTGATCGGCAAATACGTGCAGAACCCCATCGTCAATGTGCGCCTCACCAATTTCCGGTTTTCGGTCACCGGCGAGGTCAACAGCGCCGGCACCTTTTCCATCGCCAACGAACGTATCAACATACTCCAGGCACTCGGCATGGCCGGCGACCTGACCAACTACGGCAACCGCGAAAACATCCTCATCATCCGCGAACAGAACGGAAAAAGAGAATTCGGGCACCTGAACCTGCACCAGCGCGACCTGTTCCAGTCGCCCTACTTTTACCTGATGCAAAATGACCTGGTCTACGTAGAACCCCTGCCCGCCAAGGTCGGCGTCACGGCCGACGGCGCCACCAAGTACCTGCAATGGGCCCTGCCTGTTATTTCCGTTATCAGCATCATCGTCTCTTTAACCCGATAAGCACGCCCCGTGACTGACCAGCGACAACAACTGTTTTCCGATAAAGAAGAAGAGGGTTTTAACCTCCGCGATTTTATATTTACCTACGTCCTCCGGTTCTGGTATTTGTACGTACTGTTCGTAGGCATCGCCCTGTTATTTGCCTGGCTGAAAATCCGCTACACCACCCCTATTTACCAGGTGAGCAGTTCCATCCTGATCAAGGACGAAAATTCCAAGGGCGGCGGCATTTCCGAAGAAAGTATTTTCCAGGACCTGGGGCTGATGCAAAGCGGCGCCAACGTGCACAATGAAATAGAGATACTGCGCTCCCGCCCTATTATGGAGGCGGTTATCCGCAAACTCGGCCTCGACGTGGAATATATTACCCTCGGACGGGTTCGCTCTTCGGAGGCCTATCCGTCGACCGTGCTGAAAGCCAGCCTGCACGACGTGAGCGATGCCGGTTACGGCGTACCTTTTTTTATCACCGTGCGCGACAGCCAGCATTACGTGCTGATGATCGGAGAACGGAAAAGTGAACACGAATTCGGACAGTTGCTGACGATCCCGGAAGGTAAATTCATCTTTACCCTCATCAATAAAGACGACCTGCCGCAGGACGAGTACGAGGTAATTTTCCGCAAGCCGGAAGATTCCGCGCCCGGCTACGTCGGCGGATTTTCCATCGCTTCGGCCAATACCTATTCCGAAGTATTGAACCTGACCTACCAGCACCCCGTGCCTCAAAAAGGGATGGATATCCTCAACGGCATCGTGGATGAGTACAACCGCGTGACCATCGACGACAAAAACCGCGTCGGCAAAAACACCGTCCAATTCATCGACGAACGCCTGAAATACCTGACCACGGAACTATCCGACGTGGAAAGCAACCTCGAAGACTACAAAAAGAGCAACGACATTCCCACGGAAATTTCCTCCAGCGTGGAATCCCTGATTTCCCAACTCAGCGACTACGACCGGGAACTCGGCACCCTGGAAGTACAAAAAATCGTGCTCGACGGCCTGCAGGAATACCTGACCAGCAACCTGACCCAATACGAGCCGGCCCCCATCAACCTGCTGCCCTCCAACCCGCAACTGGCCGAACTGGTGGGCCGCTACAACGACCTGCTGCTCGAACGCGACCGCCTGCTGAAAAACGCCACCACCAGCAACCCTGTCGTGCAGAACATTACCGCCCAGATCGACGTGATGCGCAGCACCCTGCTGGAAACCATCCGCAACATCCACCGCGAATTCGACCTGAGCCTGGCCAAGGCGCGCAGCAAAAACGAACTGTTCCAGCGCAAGATCCGCACCGTACCCACCAAGGAGCGCGGCCTCATCGAGATCAAACGCCAGCAGGGCATCAAGGAAGCGCTGTTCCTGTACCTGCTGCAAAAACGTGAGGAAACGGAATTGTCGCTGGCCGTCGCCATCCCGAATTCCAAAATCGTCAACCCGCCCATTCGGAACGGCGGCCCCATCAGCCCCAATACGCGGTCCATTTACATCACGGCCCTGCTGATCGGCCTGCTCATTCCCTCGCTGCTCATTTACCTGAAATACCTGTTTACCAATACCATACAGTCGGAACAGGATATCAGTCAGGGCACCCGCGCGCCCCTGCTGGCTTCCATCGCACAGCAGAAAAGCGACGACCCCATCGCCGTCAAAAAGAACAGCCGCTCCGCCGTGGCCGAAATGTTCCGCCTGCTGCGCACCAACCTCCAGTTTCTGGGCGTCGGCAAAAAGAATCAGGTCATTCTGGTCACTTCTACCGTCAGCGGCGAAGGCAAAAGTTTTGTCACGCTCAACCTGGGCATTACCCTCGCCCTCGCCGACAAAAAAACCATCATCCTCGAACTGGATCTTCGAAAACCGAAACTGATCCGTTACCTGACCCAGCA